>DASVIU010000346.1:0-4885 GCA_036386275.1 Bacteroidota bacterium
TTCCTTCCGGGTCCGACCGATGGCGCGATCCCGATGTAGTTGTCCCTGTCCGTATTGATGTCGCTGTCGAACACAAGCTCCACGCGCCAGTCCACGCCGGGGGCCTTTGCAAGTTTGG
Organism: Bacteroidota bacterium; assembly: GCA_036386275.1. Classification (GTDB taxonomy): domain Bacteria; phylum Bacteroidota; class Ignavibacteria; order UBA10030; family UBA6906; genus Fen-1273. The sequence continues at coordinate 119 of DASVIU010000346.1, forward strand.
CGACGGTTGTCCCGAACGGGTAGGGGATTTTGAGCGTCGTGAGGTTTGCCCCCCCGTTGTCGAAATAGTATCCCTTGAACGGGTCAAACGTCGTCCCGCCTGAAGTTCTGGTCGCGCCGACATGTTCCCAGAAGAGTGTCCCCAGGGGAAGACCGTTTGCCGCGATCACCGCCGTGCGAAGAACGCTTGAATTGAACGGATCGGTGATCATGTTCCATCCGCTGTGGAGCGGGATGCCGTATGTCCCGTCCGTTGCAAGAGGAGGGAGTGTGTCAGTCCGCGAGATGTTCAGGTCCTTTCTCTGAAGGAGCCAGTATCCTTCGCCTGTCTTCAGGGCGGAATCGGCGGTGAGATCCACATAATAGGCGGGATATGTGGTGTCCCTCCCGTTGTCCCTGATCATCCTCCAATCGGTCTTCTGCGTCCCGGAGAGAATGTCTCCCACTTTCCTGGTTCCGATCCCCGGCAAACCGAACATCCTGTACGATGTCGAGCTTACGTCTCCGGAGAAGCCAACTGTCCCGGATACCGCTCCGGATGCGACCGTCGTGAGTGTCCAGGCTGAAGAGAAGGGGCCCGGCCCGGCGGCGTTCCGGGTGCTGACCCGCCAGTAGTATTGAGTGTTCTGCGGCAGGCCGCTCACCTGCCTGCCGGCGGCAACGAGCGTTGAATCGCTGATCGCCAGGACATTAAATGAAGGGTCTGTCCCCATCTGGAGCCAGTAGCCGGTCGCGCCGGAGACAGTGCCCCAGGTTAATGCGACAGGGAGAGCCTGACCAGTGGAACCGTTTGCGGGTGCCAGGAGGAGAGGGGCGGCGAGCGGTGCAACCCCGGTGCCGCTCACCGTCACCGTGTCATGAAGGCCGGGAGCATTGTGGTTGAACACGAGATTCCCGCTCTGCGGATTTGCGTTCAGAGGAGTGAATGTTATGAAGAAAGTCCTTGTGCCGGCGGGCTGTATCGTCGCGTTGGCGGGGTTCACAGTAAATGTCCCGTTCCCCGAGGCGATGCTGCTTATTACAAGGGGAGCCGACCCCGTGTCGCTCACCGTTACGCTGTCGAGCCTCGAACCCCCGACGACGACGCTCCCGAACGGGACAGTCTTCCGGTTCACCAGGAATCCCGGCGCTCCTCCGGTTCCGCTCACAGCCAAGGTGTCATGCAGCCCCGGTGCGTTGTGGTTGAAGACGACATTGCCGGTCTGCGGGTTTGTGTTCGCAGGAGTAAACGTGAGATAGAATTTTCTCGACTGCGAAGGCTGTATCGTAGCGTTCGCGGGGTTCACCGTGAACGCCCCGTTGCTCGAAGCGACGCTGCTGATCACGAGCGCCGCATTTCCCGTGTCGCTCACCGTGACGCTGTCGAGCCTGTTCTGCCCGAGCAGCACCAATCCGAACGGGACGGTCCTCCGGTCCAGCGCGAAACCGGCGAGCGTCCCGGTGCCACTCACGGCGACCGTGTCCGGTGAACTCGATGCGTTATGCAGGAAAACGATGTTCCCCGTCTGCGCCGTTGTGTTCGCCGGGGTGAACGTGATGTAGAATGTCCTTGCCTGGGCAGGTTGCAGTGTGGCATTTGCCGGGTTCACCGAAAACGTCCCGTTGCTTGAAGTGACGCTGCCGATCACGAGCGCCACCCCCCCGATGTTGGTCACCACGACACTGTCCAGCTTACTTCCCCCGAGAGCGACAGTGCCGAACGGGACGGACCGGCGTGTTACGGAAAACCCCGCCGCGATCCCTGTGCCGCTCACGGCGACCGTGTCGGGCGAACTCGATGCGTTGTGGGTGAAGACGATGTTCCCCGTCTGCGCCGTGGTGTTCGCCGGGGTGAACGTGATATAGAACTTCGCACTCGCAGCGGCGGCGATCGAAGCACCGGCCGGACTCACCGTGAAAGTCCCGTTGCTCGAAGCGACGCTGCTGATCGTGAGCGTTGTCGCTCCGGCGTTTGTGACGACGACACTGTCTTTCGAGGGGCTCGCCACCGGGACATTCCCGAATGCCACCGATCTCCGGTTGACGGAGAATCCGGTCCCCGTGCCGCTGACGGCGACCGTGTCCCGAACGGTGGGTGCGTTGTGCAGGAAAACGATATTTCCGTTCTGGAGGCCGTTTGCCGTCGGTGTGAACGTAATCCTGAACGTGCTCTTTGCTCCCGGCTGTATCGTCCCGCTTGTCGGGTTCACTGAATAGCGGGCGTTTGTCGAGGTGACGCTGCTTATCACAAGCGCCGCGGTGCCGGTATTCGTGACCGACACGCTGTCCGGTTTCCCTGTCGCAATAACGACGATTCCGTACGCCAGGGTCTTGCGATTAACCAAAAACGTGGGGACAGTTCCGTTCCCTTTGGATGTCACCGTGTCCGGCGATGTCGATCCGTTGTGCGTGAACACGATAAACGACGACTGGGCGCCGGCGGTTATCGGAGCAAACGTTATGACGAATTTTCTATTCGCGCCGGCCGATATGGACGCGCTCACAGGGCTGACAGTGAACTGTGCGTTGCTCGACTTGACAGAGCTTATGTTGAGGTTGCTTGTCCCCGTGTTCGTCACAGTCAGGGTGTCGGACTTTGAGAACCCGACCTGGACGTCGCCGATCGAGTCCTTCTTCGTGTTCACGGAGAATCCCCCCGCTTCCGTGCTCGCGGGCGAGCCGGTCTTGAGGCTTTCCTGTGCGAGAGACAGGATGGGAAAAAGCGCAAAACCGAGCAGAATACCGAATCTTGGCACAGTCTTCATAGGAGCACCTGCTTCTCGAGTAAGAAATCAAGAGAGCGGAGAATGTCGCCTGAGAACGGGCGAGCCCCGGGGTACGTAAGGGGTAATAATAGCAGATGGCGGGCGAATGTGCAAGAGTGGGGGGCTATTCGCCCATGAGCAGGTCCACCGTTGTACCCGGTTTTGCCATAGAGCCCTCTGACGGACGCTGACTGTCGACTTTCCCCCTTTTTTCGGGGTTTGGCACAGCGACAACGCGAATACCTCCAATCTCAAACCCCTCACGCCTCAGGAGAGTTATCGCCTCTTCCTTTGTTTCCCCGATCAGATACGGGACGAGTTTGCGATCCGGCGGGATGGCCGTTGCCGCTTCGACGGGAGTTGTCCTCACATCCGCTTTCAGCGCCCTCTGCCAGGTAACGTATCCCGTCAGCATCAGGCATGCGACTGTCGCGAGCACAAGCGTCCTCACAAGCGGGCGGCGTCTGCCGGGCACGCCGCGGTGTACCGGGAGCCCGGGAGAGGGGGGTGGAGGACGATGAAGAAAGACGTCCCCCTCCTCGGGCGCGGGCGGTTGAACAGGTTTTCCGGCCGGACAGGGCGCCGAAGCCTCGACCGTGAGGGGGGAGCTCTCGACTGTGTCGGAGTTCATCAGTTCGATCATTTTTTTTCGGTTCCGCACCATCTTTTCCGGATTCTTGACGCGGAACAGTTTGATCGCCCGCTCGAGCGCCGGGGGGAGCTTCACCACTCTGCCCTGAGAGACTTCCCCTTTCCCGCGCACACGCGCTTGAACAGGGTTTCCGGCTGGACTGGGCGCCGTCGTCTCGACCGTGTCTGGGGAGCTCTTGACTGTATCAGAGTTCAACAGTTCGATCAGCTCTTTTCCACTCTGCACCCTCTTTTCCGGATCCTTGACCAGGCACAGTTCGATCGCCCGCTCGAGAGCCGGGGGGAGCGTCACCACTCTACTCAGGGGGACCGGATTCTCGTAGAGTATCTTGTGAATTGTGGTGATCGGGCTGTCCCCCTGGAATGGATAGTGCCCGCTCAGCGTGTGGTAGAGGACCACGCCCAGGCTATAGAAATCCGTGCTCGGGTCGACTGACTTGCCGCGGGCCTGCTCCGGGCTCATGAACTCCGGAGTGCCGAGCAGCCATCCCGCTTTCGTGTGGGGCTGCGAGAATCCTGATTTTGCGATGCCGAAATCAGTCAGGACCGCAGTCCTGGTGGAGGTCATGATAATGTTCGAACTTTTGACGTCCCGGTGTATGATGCCGTAGCTGTGAGCAAAGTCCAGGGCGCCTGCGATGCACTTCGCCATTTCCACGGCTTCCTGAGGCCGCAGGTTCCCCTCATCTCTCACGAGCTGGTGCAGGTCTTTCCCTTCCAGAAACTCCATCGCAATGAAGTGGACCCCCTGCTCATTCCCCTCGTCATAGATCGTGACGATGTTCGGGTGACGGAGCTTCGCGATGGCGCGCGCCTCGAGATGGAAACGTTCCATGTAGCCGGGATCGTTGACGAGGCTGGGGAGAAGGACTTTGAGCGCAACCTTCCTGTCAAGATTTTTCTGTATCGCTTGGTAGACCGTGGCATTCCCCCCTTGCCCGATCTCCGCAATGATTTCGTATTTTTCGGAGAGAGCGCATTTGACCGCAGCAAAATGGTCGAGCACGTCGAGACACGGCTTCGCAACAAGTGCGCCCTTGCAATGGCTGCACTCGGCCGCGTCGAACGGTGTCTCCTTCCCGCAGTATTGACAGCGCTTTGTCTTGATCATTCGTCGATTTCTCCGGACCCAATCCGGCGGCCCAAAATCACACTCCTGCTTCACACGTGAAATCAATCACAAATGAGTCAAATAGCATATGATAGAAATCACCGTGCGAGTTCGGCGGGGCATGGACAGCCTGGCCCCATATGATAACTCATTGAGTTATAAAGATTTATAACTATCGGAGGTTAAAGTGACCGGGATCAAGGCTCACGGGGAAACGCAAATATTCGCCTGTCCCGGTCAATAGCTGGAGTAATTCAGGGAT
>DASVIU010000347.1:0-3466 GCA_036386275.1 Bacteroidota bacterium
CGCCTCCGGACGGTCGACAACCAGTTCATGGCCGAGCTGGAACGCCACGCCGGTGTGTCGGAGAAGGAGATCGGCCGCCTGAGACTGCTCATCGAGGCCGCCAAAGTTCTGAACTCAACGCTGGACCTGGACAAACTCCTCGGCGTGATCCTGGAGACCGCCCTGGGGCTCGTGGACGGCGACAGGGGAACGGTCTACCTCCTTGATGAGGAGAAGAAAGGACTCTGGTCGCGCGTGCTCAAGGGGGGGGAGAGGATAGAGATCAGGATGCCCACGGGGAGCGGCATCGCCGGTTACGTGGCAGCGACCGGTGACACGCTGAACATACCCGATGCCTACTTCGACACCCGGTTCAACCGCGACATCGACAAAGTCACCGGTTACCGCACCAGGTCGATACTCTGTATGCCGATGAAAAACAGGGGTGGGACGATCGTGGGGGTGTTCCAGATACTCAACAAACGCTCCGGCACGTTCACCGCCGACGACGAGAGCGTCCTCGATGCGCTCTCCGTGCACGCGGCAATCGCCGTCGAAAACGCACGGCTGTACGAACAGGAACGGCAGAAGATAGCGATGGAGAAGGACCTCCAGGCCGCCCGTGAAGTACAGATGACACTCATCCCGAAGCGGGTCCCGGAGGTGGCGGGTTACATGTTCGCTGCGGTCACAATCCCTGCACGCGAGGTGGGGGGCGACCTGTATGATTTCACCGCGAAGGAACCCGGACAGCTTGCCGTCTGCCTCGGCGACGTCTCGGGGAAGGGACTCGCCGCCTCCCTGCTGATGGCAAACGTTCAGGCGACACTGCGGGACCAGGCGTTCACCGCCGCCCCCGCATCGGAATGCGTCCGGCGGTCGAACATGCTTCTCTTCCAGAACACGGGGAACGAGAAGTTCGTCACGCTTTTCTATGCGTTGCTCGATCCGGCGAACGGATCTCTGACCTGCTGCAACGCCGGGCACGAACAACCCTTCCTTATCCGCTCGGGGGGGGAGATCAGCCGCCTGACCGCCGGGGGGACCGTCCTCGGGATCATGGAAGACTATCCCTACGAACAGGAGACGGTCATGCTGGGATCGGGGGACCTCGTGCTCATATTCTCCGACGGGGTGTCGGAGGCGATGAATTCTTCCGGAGAACAGCTCGGTGAAGCTCCTATCCGGGCGGTACTGAAGAAACACCACGGCGGGGACCCGGAAGAGTTGAAGGAGGCGCTCATCGCCGCCGTGCGCACACACGCCGCGGGGGCGCCCCAGGCGGACGACATCACGATCGTGGTAGTGAAGCGGACGGGGTGATCCTCACGCCCGAGGGGGGCGTGATTCGACGGCTTCGGCAACCCACCACGTTTTGAGTTTCCCCACCGCAGGGTTGTACGTGAAGTTGAAATCCTCGCACTCTCTCACCGTGAACCCCGCCTCCGCGAGCAGGCCCGATACCTCATCAACCGTGTAGAACCTCTCCCGGACCGTTTCATCCAGCCTGACGGTCCCCTCCTCCCTGTTGACCTCCAGCGTGACATGGCATACCGCGGAACGCGCAGCACGGTCGTATGAATTGTCGAGCGTGATCGAGAAATCCCGGTGATGAAATGTCTCCGACTTCGTCCAGAGCGTCGTGAAGCAGCGTTCAGTGCTGGTGTCGAAGATAAACCAGCCCCCGGGAACCACCGAATCGCGGACACGCTGGAACACCGCGCCCAGTTCGCCGGCCGTCATCAGGTGGTTCAGACTGTCGAAAAAGGAGGTCGCCAAGTGCACAGGGCGGGGAAGTGCGAGCTCGCGCATATCCTGGCGGAAGAACTCAACGGGAAGAGACAGGCCCGCAAGCTTTTCCGCCGCCTGTACGAGCATCCCTTCAGACGCGTCGACCCCTGAAACCTCCCACCCCCGCCGGGCCATCAGGAGGGCGAGCGTGCCGGTACCGCAGGCGACGTCCACCATCGTCCTCCCGCTGATCCTGTGCGACCGGATGGACGCGATCAGTCTGGGGAATATCAGCGTACTGAAATCCTTCCCGTAGCTTTTCTGCCACCGGTCATAGTAAGGGGGGAGATTCCGGTATCCGGCTTCCATGGCGGGAAGAATTACGGTACGGGGATTGCGCGGGGCCCCCTGGCAGGGGCGCCCGATTTCATCATGGAGATGAAATCAGCGAAGAGGTAATCGCTGTCGTGCGGACCCGGAGAGGCCTCGGGGTGGTACTGGACCGAGAAGATCGGGAGTTCCCTGTGCCGGAACCCTTCGTTCGTCTGATCGTAGAGATTGATGTGGGTAATTTCCAGAGTCGAGGGATCGAGCGTTTCCGGGTCCACCGCAAATCCGTGGTTCTGGGATGTAATCTCGATCTTCCCCGTCAGAAGGTTCTTGACCGGATGGTTCCCCCCGCGGTGACCGAATTTCAGCTTATACGTCTTCCCCCCGAGGGCGAGGGCAAGGAGCTGGTGCCCGAGGCAAATACCAAAAATCGGGAGTTTCCCCACCAGCGCGTTGATATTCCTGATTGCCACACCAACAGCCGCCGGATCACCAGGCCCGTTCGAGAGGAAGATTCCATCGGGTTTCATTGCAAGGAGATCAGCGGCAGGGAAACCCGCCGGAACGACCGTCACCACACAACCGTAACGGACGAGACGCCGGAGTATGTTCCTCTTGATTCCATAGTCATAAGCAGCAACCTTGAACCGCCGTCCCGTCCCCCCTCCGGTGGAGGCCTCACCGAGCGCAAAGGGGGTGGTATCCGTCTCGTCCCAGGAATACGGCTTCTCACAGGTGACCTTCGTGGCCAGATCGAGACCGTTCATCGCTGGAGAGGAAACAGCCTTCGCGTGGAGGCTCGAGTCGTCCATATCGATCGTCGATATGACCCCCCGGAGCGAACCATCCGTCCGGAGCATCCGCGTGAGCATTCGCGTATCCAGCCCTTCTATCGCCATCACATTGTGCTCCCGGAGCCATGAAGAGAGGCTCCTCTCCGCACGAAAGTTGCTGAATACGCCAGAGGACTCCCGGACGATCACGCCGCTCACCTGCGGGCGGGCAGATTCCAGGTCTTCCCCATTGATCCCGTAGTTCCCTATAAGCGGATACGTGAGAGTCACGATCTGTCCGCAATAAGAAGGGTCCGTGAATATCTCCTGGTACCCCGTCATGCTTGTGTTGAAGACGACCTCCCCTGTCACTTCGCCGGGAGCACCAAATGCCTCCGCCGTGAACAGGGTCCCGTTTTCAAGTGAGAGCTTAGCCTTCAAACCTAACACCGGAAACGGATGTGATTAAAAATTCAACTACAGGACAGAACAGATAAGCCAATCAAGTCTAACCTATTAATTAGCATATTGTTACAAACAACAGCTCATGTCAGGAATTATACACAAATAACTGTGGATAGCTATGTGGATAATTCTGTGGATATCAGTAGCCGATTGCATACCCCTCTTCCCTCGGATACGCCCCCCCAAGC
>DASVIU010000348.1:0-3141 GCA_036386275.1 Bacteroidota bacterium
GCGGGAGCGGTTGTAAGTTTCGATCTCACTTTCAGAGAGAAGCTCTGGAGCATCTGGGGGGGGGAGAAGAAGGCGGTGGATGTCGTTGAGCGGATCGTCGAAAACGTCGATGTCCTTGTCGGGAACGAGGAGGATCTGCAAAAGGGCCTCGGTATCTCCGGCCCGAAAGCGACGGCGAAGTCGAAACTCGACCCCGAGGTCTTTCTGGGCATGATGGAGGCCCTGACGGCACGGCACACGAACGTGAGTGTGGTGGCCACGACGCTTCGCGAGGTGCATTCGTCGAACCGGCACAGCTGGAGCGCTGTGGCGTGGATGAACGGCCAGGAATGGAAGGCGCCGGTGTGCGAGCTTGAAGTGCTCGACCGGGTAGGAGGGGGTGACGGCTTTGCGAGCGGGTTCTTTTACGGTCTTCTTTCAGGCGAATCACTCGGGGAAGCCGTGAAACTCGGCTGGGCGCACGGAGCTCTCCTGACGACATTCCCGGGGGACACCACGATGGCGACACTGGAGCAGGTGCGGTCTTTCGCCGCCGGTGGTTCGGCGCGCATACAGCGCTAATAAAAACCCATACGCCAGAAACCCATACGCCAGAAACCCATACGAATGAACGGGACTATGAAAAGCTTCATGATTGCCGCCTCCGCCGGGCTATTCCTCCTGTCGCAGTGTCCCGGGCAGACGAAAGGGGCGCTCGTCAGCGTGACCAACCCGGCCCGCGTCGTGCGCCGGAACGAAACCGTCGAGGTGCGTCTCCGCGATCTCATCCCGCTCCTCGGGGAAAGCACCGGAGGGGATATCGTCGTCACCGGGAAGGGCGCCCCGATTCTCTCGCAGGTCACGGAAGAGGAACTCCTGTTTCAGTCCGACTTCTCTCCACTCGAGAAGAAGGAGTTTACTGTGCGGCGGGGGAGCCCCGGCGGAGCGCACGGCGCGCCGCACGTCTCTTCCCTTGTTGATGGAAGATATGTGCTCCCGCGTGAAGACTATGCCTGGGAGAATGACCGGATCGCATTCCGGATGTACGGTCCTGCGCTCGCCTCGGAGGTGAACAACGGGATAGACGTCTGGACAAAGCGGGTCCGCTCGCTCATCGTTGCGAAGTGGTATAAGGAAGCGGAAGGTGCGCCTGCGGGGAAAGACCCCTACCATCACGACCGGGGGGAAGGGGCGGATTTCTTCGACGTTGGCCGCTCTCTCGGCGCCGGTGGATGCTCCCTGTGGGATAGTGGGAGAGTTCACCAGCCCGGGGTGTTCTCCGGGTGGAAGACCCTCTCGAACGGTCCCCTCAGGACTGAGTTCGAGCTGACGTATAACGGCGTGGCGGTCGGGGGGATGACAATCACAGAGCGGAAACGGATTTCGCTCGACGCCGGGGAGAATCTGAACAGGGTTCGCGTGACGTACGAGGCGCCCGGGGCCGGGCATGAAGTGCTCGTGGCGTGCGGACTCGTGAAACGCGCCCGGACGCTCCCCCGATCGGACAAGAGCCGCTGCTGGATGGGACTCTGGGGACCCACGAACAGCGATCCGGTCAACGGGTCGCTCGGGACCGGCGTTGTCTTCCCCCCCTCCGCATTCGTTCAATTCACGGAGGATACATCGCAGTACCTCCTCATCGGACGCGCAGTGACGGGAGAGCCTCTCACCTACTACGCGGGTGCAGGATGGACGAGGAGCGGGGACTTTGCCACGGGTGAGGAGTGGAACTCGTACCTCGATCGATGGGCCGCGCGAATCGCCGCGCCGCTGCGCGTGGCATGTGCGTCCCTGAAGTGATCGCCCGCTCCCGCCGGCTCACCCGGCAAAAAGGAGCGGGATCAGGGTGTTCATCTGGCAGAAATCGGGGATAACAAGGTCCGCTCCCGCTTCGATCAGTCTCCTCCTTTTTCCCGTGTGGAGCCCGTATCTTCGGACTTCGTCGCTGGCGACGCCGATCGTGTAGCCCCCTTTCTTGTGCGTCTCACGGATTTCCACGGGCCCGTCCCCCAGGGCCAGTGTCCTGCCCGGCGCCTCGTCGCCGATGTCCGAGAGTATCCTCTCCAGCACGAGCCGTTTTGCCTCCTTCGTGACGTCTCCGACGGCTCCGTAGATCCTGTCGTCGAAGAGTTCGCGGTACCCCAGTATCGCCGATTCCCGTTCGAGATCATCCTGGTCCGTTCCGCTCGCCAGGTAAAGCTTCGCCCCCATCGCATGGAGCGCCTCCAGAAACTCCCGGGCTTTCCTGATCGTGAAGTCTTCGACCCCGAGTTCCCCGCTCTGTATCCTGCCGATCCTCCCCCTGACCATCGCGAGCAGCTCCAGGTTGTAGAGCGATTTATAGCCGGAAGCGTCGAGGATTTCCTCTTCGGGCACACACCTGAACCGTTTCACGAGCTGTACGAGTCCCAGCATCTGCACAAGTGTCTGTATGCCGGTCGTCCTGTCGATGTAGTCGCGGACGGCTGCGACGACATGATCGTAGAGTGACTCGTCGGCGTCCCGGTCTCCCAGAATGCACCGGACCATCATCGGCTCCATGATCTCCTCCCAACCCTGGCGGAGTGTGGAGAGCGTCCCGTCATGATCGAATATGATGTGCGTGAAGCGACGTTCCCGGGGGAGTGCGCTCACGATCTCGATCTCCGTGCCGGCGACATACACGGCTTTCCGGCGTTGACGGGCGAGCTCCGGCCTGTAGCGCCTGTCCGCGTCCGTGCCGAGAAAGAGTATCTCTTCCGGCGAGGCGGTCCCCGTCTGCATTAGCTTCTGCGCCGTGACCCCTGCAACGAAGGTCCCCAGCTCCGCGGCGGCGTACGGGCTCGCTCCGGCCGCCAGTGCGGCGGCGATCCCCGCCAGCATGCTGTCCCCCGCGCCGACGGTATCCACAGGGGAGAGTATCAGAAGACCGGGGACTTCGTGAAACCCATCCCGGTCGAACAGGACGCACCCCTGGTTCCCTCGCATCACAAACAGGGGGGCCCCCCACCGGAGGAAAAGCTCACTGCATATCTGCTCCACTTCTCCCGTTTCCGGGTAGTCCGGGGAGCTCAGCTCGCGCCGGGCGATCCTTGCCGCTTCGCGCAGCCCGAGCCTCCTGCATGTTGGGCCGTACTCTTCGGGAAAATGCCTGGAATCCGTTATGAACGTCGTCCCGGGATT
>DASVIU010000349.1:0-9309 GCA_036386275.1 Bacteroidota bacterium
GTCGAAGTGGACTGCGATGGCGTTTGCGTCCAGGTGATCGATCAGCCTGCGGAGCTCTCCCGGGATCTGCCGGGGGGGGAGCGATGAGGGGGGAGTGCAGAACGGGTTCCCGGCATAGGCACGGACGGTCGTCTTTCCGGCCCCCTGGAACTGCCGTTCGAATTCTTCTACAGTGTCAAGCCACTCGCCGATGATCTCGGGCGGAGCATCTGATTCGTTGAATGAAAAACGGGCTCCGTATTTCTCCTCCAGGTCCTTCCGCTTCCGTTCGTTCAGCGCGCGTTGTACGCGGTCCTGCGTGTCGTCCGGCATTTCCTTCTCTCCGTTATCGGTAATGATCGCTTCGGAGCCGATGGAGTCGCCGGTGAGGGGTCAGGTCCGGACGTAGTCTACGAATTCAAATTCCGGGTGGTGTTCGCGTGCCGCTTCACGGAAGACGGTGCCGAGAAGGTGCTCGTACGGGGGGAAGAACGCGTCCGCTTCCACGTCCCGGTCGACCAGCGTCAGATAGAGCTCGTCGGCGCGGTCGAGAAGCTGGGCGTACACACTCCCTCCCCCGATCACGAATACCCTCTCCGCGGACGCAAGTGCCCGGAGCGATTCTTCAATCGAAGCGTATGACTCGATCCCCGGCACAGCAGTGGAGCTCAAGACCACATTTCTCCTGCCGGGGAGGGGCCGCCCGAGAGATTCCCATGTCCTCCTCCCCATCAGGACGGCATGGCCCGTTGTCAGGCGCTTGAATCGCTTTAAATCCTCCGGAATGTGCCACGGGAGTTTCCCGTCCTTGCCGATGGCGCGGCGGTGATCCAGGGCCGCGATAATCGCCAGTTTCACACCGCCACCTGGAATTTGATCGGCTCATACGATTCATACCCGACCAACGTGAAATTTTCGAACTTCAATTCGTCGATGGGTACATTGTCGATTTTCAGGGAGGGGAGAGGCTTCGGTGTGCGCTTGAGCTGCTCCCGGAGTCCCTCGATATGGTTTACGTAGATATGTGCGTCGACGATCGTATGGCTGAATATCCCCGGTGTCAGTCCGGCCTCCTGCGCCAGAATCTGAGTCAGGAGCGCATAGGCGGCGAGATTGAACGGTATCCCCAGAGCAATGTCCCCGGAACGCTGTGTGAGGTGGCAGCAGAGCTTCTCCTGCTGGACGTTGAACGCGAACGTGTAGTGGCACGGGGGGAGCCTGCTCCCCAGCGCGTTACCGGGTTCCCATGCCGTAACGACCATCCGGCGGGAGTTCGGGTCGGTCTTCAGCAGCTCGGTCACCCGTCCGATCTGGTCCACCTCCACGACTTCATACTTCCCCGTGGAGGGGTTGATCTGTGCGCTCGGAAACCGGCGCCAGTAGCGCCCGTAGGCGGTCTCCAGGTTCCCCTCTTCGTCCGCCCAGGCGTTCCAGATCTTTGTGTGCTTCATCAGGTTCCGGATGTGGTCCTCGCCGGAGAGGTACCAGAGGACCTCATAGAGCATGGCGTCGAAGTTCACTTTCTTTGTCGTCAGAAGGGGATACCCCTTCGCCAGATCGACCCTGTACTGTTCGGCGAAGCAGGATATCGTGTCCACCCCGGTCCGGTTCTTCTTCACCGTGCCGTTGGCCAGCACCCGCTCGACAAGATCCAGATACTCCCTCATACCCCACTCCCCGTGTCGTTGATCTTCCCCCTTCCGGAGGGTCATGCAAAGTAGCAAGGCACCTGCCGAAAAGCAACGTCGCGACCGATCCGCGGCGCCTACTTCACGATTCCCCGCTGCAGCGTCCGGACCGCCGCGAGGAAGGCGAGAAGAGTGAACAGCATGAATGCGGCCGATTCCGCAAGTATGGTATCGAGGGAGCCGAGCCCGATCGTCAGATACCGCAGCACGTCGGCGTGCCATGTCAGCGGGTTCAGGCTTGAGAAGACCCTGAGCCAGAGCGGGAGTCCCTCCAGCGGATAGAACAGGCTTGACCCGAACATCAGGAGAAAATACGCGATGTTGATGAACGTGTTGAACATGTCGTTCCTGCGGATGCGGAGCGCGAACGTGGTGAGAAAAAAGAACCAGCCGGCCGTGCCGAAGACGACGCCGGGAAGAAGGAAGCCCGCCCGGTCCCACCGGAGCGGTATCCCCAGCAGGAGTGCACCCGCCCCCACGGTGATAAGGGCCTGCACGAGAGCGAGGATCGAGTTGAAGAGTATCTTCCCGATAAGAAACTCCCCGCGGGTCATGGGATAGGTGAGGAATTCGGACAGCATCCCGTTTTCCCTGTCGACGAAGAACCCGTAGGCGGTGTTGATGGCGATGCCGAAACTCGCCATCGCAAGCACACCGGCCAGAAAGAACGAGTTGTATCCCACTATCCTTCCGCCGCTCTGTACGCCTGAGGCAAACGCCCGGTCCAGCCCGATGCCGAAAAGGAGCATGTACGTGAGCGGCATGAACAGGTCATAGAACGCCCATGTCAGGCTGGTGGTTCGTATCAGGTACTCCCGGTACAACACCGCGGAAATCATCTTCATGCTGCGCCACCAGTGCGGGCCTTGCTCTTCCCCAGCAGCTCAATGAACGCATCTTCGAGTGATCCGCTGTTCACTTCGAACGAAACGACTTCCCCGATCTGCCCCACTTTCTGAATGACGTCGAAAGGTGAAATCAGTTTTGAGTTCACGCTCAGATCCAGCGTCGAGTGCCGCCGTTTCAGCTTCAGGAGGGGAAGCCGGGACAGTTCTGCAAAAGCCCCCTCGTCGAGCGATTCGTACGTCACGTGTATTTCGACGATCGCGCTCCCCAGCGACTTGATCCTGTCCGGGTCACCCACCGCCACGACGCTCCCCCTGTCGATGATGGCGATCGTGTCGCACAGATCCTCGGCTTCTTCGAGCATATGCGTTGTCAGGAGAATCGTCCGTCCCTGCCGGGCCTGTTCGCGGATCGCCTCCAGCGTTCCCCTCTTGTTTATCGGGTCCATCCCCGTGGTGGCCTCATCGAGGAACACCACAGGTTTGTCCACCATGAAGACCTTTGCAACCTGCACACGCCGCTTGAGCCCGCCACTCAGATCGATCACCTTCTGTTTCCGGAATTCGCCCAGCCCGAACTGTTGAATAACGCGGTCCGCCGCGGCCCCGATCTCGTGCCGCGGGATCAAATGGAACCGGGCATACGTCGCGAAGTTGTCCTCGACGGAGAGGAAGACCTCGACGGCGTTCTCCTGGAGCACCGCGCAGATCTTTTTCCGGACGTCATAGGGACTCTGCTCCACATCGAGACCCATGAGCGTCGCTCTCCCCGATGTCGGCCGGAGGAGCGTCGTCAGTATCCTCAGGAGCGTCGTTTTCCCGGCGCCGTTCTCCCCCAGAAGCCCGAAAATCTCCCCCCGTTTCACGGAGAAGGAGAGACCGTCGAGAGCCCTGACGGGGCGCGCGGACTTCACCTGGTATATCTTGACCAGGTTCTCGACTTCAATCGCGGCGTCGGTTGGACTCATGGAATGATGGAGGCCGGGGAAGGGGAAAGTGGGATGAGCGCACAAAATGTAAGGCGAAATCGATGAAATATCAAGGAAACAGGTGTTCCCCGGGGGGCACGGGGGGGTCGCCCGCCGCTCGTAACAAACAGCCCATCCTGCCGTACCACTATTAAAGAGCAAGTCATATTGAAACGCGAAAGCGACATTGTCATGAGCCCGAAAAAATACTTCTGGCCGGGATGGGTGGGGTGTCTCTTTTTGGCATCTGCGTCGGTATCCACCGCCGGCGAAAAACAGATCGTCTCTCTGAAGGACCTGAGTGAGACGCAGGTCAAGTGTGCCGGATTCCAGCTGCAGCAGGAAGCGCAGGTCCATATCAAAGCGGTCGGGGCCGGAGGAGAAAACAAGTGGTCGTACCGGAACGGCGATCGGGGCGGGGACATGACCGCCTATCCCTGGATCATTGACGCCGACACGCGCAACGTCGTCTGGGAGATGACCATGGAGAACTCCTCGAAATGGAAGGATGAGAGGAGCTTCGACGGAACGGTGACGCTTCCTGCCGGGTCCTACGAAGTGTACGTCGCCGCCGCGGTCTTCTCGATCAACACCGCGTTCACCCACATCTCGATCGGCGTCGACCACCGCAAGAATCCGCTTTTCGGAGACTTTCGGACCGAAAAGAAAAATTTCTTCAACTGGCTTTCCGGCTGGTGGTCGGACGACATCTCGAAGACGTGGAACAAGCGGTCCCGCGTCTGGGGGATCGATCTCTTTGTCGATGAATCCGTCGGCGCCTCGTCGTTCAATCCCCCCAGGGCTCGCGATAATGTGGTGATCAAAGCGACCGGTCTCGGCGAAAACGAAGTTGTCCGGAAATCATTCTCGCTCGGCGATGCTGCGACGCTTTTCATCTACGCGCTGGGGGAAGGGGACCATGAGGGTCAGCTCGCCGATCACGGCTGGATCGTGAGCATTGCGGACAGGAGACGCGTGTGGGAGATGCAGCTTCGCAACTGCACGTATGCCGGGGGCGCGGAAAAGAACATCCGCTACGTCAACACGGTCACGTTGCCGAAAGGCGACTATACGCTCTACTATGTGACAGACGGAAGCCACTCGAACGTCTGCTGGAACGCGAATCCCCCGTACGATCCGCTCAACTGGGGGATCACGGTCTCGATCGACCGGGAAAAAGAACGGAAAAACTTCAGGGCCACCGCGAACGAGGACGACCGGAATGTCATCGTAAGCCTCATCCACCCCAGGAACAGCGACTACCTGTCGGAGGGATTCACGCTGAAAAAGGACGCCCGCATCCGCGTCTACGCGATCGGAGAGAGGGACAATTCACGCCGCTCGATGGCCGACTACGGGACGATCCTCGACGCGAAGACGCGCGAAAAAGTGTGGACGATGGACGTCGACAGGACGTCGCACGCGGGAGGGGCGTCAAAGAACCAGTACATCGATGAGATCATCACGCTCCCCCGCGGGAATTACATCGTGACGTACACGACGGACGATTCTCACGCATACGACGACTGGAACTCGGATCCTCCGTACGACAAAGAACACTACGGGATCACGGTAATGGGTGTCGGGGAGAAATGGGATCCCTCAATTGCCGGCAAGTATACCGAGGAGCGGAACAAAAACGTCATTGCGCAGATCGCCCGTCCCGGCAACAGCGTGGATGCCTCAAAACCGTTTACGATCGACAAGACCACCCGCATCCGCGTCTATGCGATCGGGGAGGGGATGGGGCGGGAGATGGACGACTACGGCTGGATAGAGGACGCCAGGACCGGGACGGTGGTCTGGGAAATGACATACCGGATGACATTTCATGCGGGAGGCGACCGGAAGAACCGGATGGTGAACACCACCATCATACTCGACCGCGGGAGCTACCGGCTCCGGTTCAAGAGCGACGACTCTCATTCGTTCGGGGACTGGAACGCGGATCCTCCCGATGATCAGCAATACTGGGGGATCACGCTCTACCGGGATGACGCGATCCCCGGCCAGGGAGGTCCTCCCGCACCGTTGCCGCCGGAGAATCCCGGACCACCGGACGATCCCGATAATTGAATCCTGAACGGGGCGCAGTCATGCGCCCCGTTCCTTGAAAGCCGGGCCGGTCAGCAGGCGAGCCTCCTCCGGCGGGAGACTCCTCCACATGCCCGGAGAGAGCCCTTCCAGCGACAAATCCCCGATTCTGGTCCGGACAAGCCTCAGTGTGGGATGTCCCACTGCCGCTGTCATCTTCCTCACCTGCCTGTTCCGCCCCTCCGTCAACGTCAGCTCGAGCCATGCGGTCGGCACCTTTTTTCTGAATCGGATGGGAACCGGCCGCGGGGGGATGTCCGGCTCACCGCTGAGCAGTGTCACACCGGCTTCCCGCGTCTTCTTCCCTTCTATGATCACCCCGTGCCTGAGCCTCTCGAGCGCGGCGCTCTCCGGTATACGTTCCACCTGCGCGATGTATGTGCGCGGGTGCCCGTAACCGGGCTCCGTGAACCGGCGTTTGATCCGGTTGTCATCTGTCAGCACCAGGAGCCCCTCGCTGTCCGCATCGAGCCGTCCCGCCGGGTAGACGCTGTCCGGGAACGGCCCGAAATCCGCAAGTGTCTTCCACTCGCCGCTCGGTGTAAACTGTGAAATCACCCCGTAGGGTTTGTAGAAAAGTATGACATTTGCGGACATGGAATGAAGATAGAGAGATCCGCCCAGAGAAGCGACACCCCTGACGGGTTGACTCTCGGTCAGGTTCTCTCTACAATGAACTCACCATTCACAATATGCGGGGTTTCCATGTCGACAACCCGGAGATCTTTCTTGCAGCGCGCCGGCACTCTTGGTGCGGCGGCAATTGCCGGCCGGTCCCTTTTTCCCACGCTCCTCAACGCTTCACCCGGGACTTCACCGAGTCCCGCGGCGGGGCCGCTGGTGATAGCGAGCGGGAACGGGCTGGCCGCCGTCAGGAAAGCGATGGAGGTTATCCGGCAGGGGAATGATGCTCTCGACGGCGTCATCGCGGGTGTGAACATCGTCGAAGACGACCCCAATGATATGAGCGTCGGATACGGCGGGTTGCCGAACGAAGACGGCGTTGTAGAACTCGATTCCGCCGTCATGCACGGGCCGAACCACATGGCTGGTGCAGTCGCCTCGCTCCGTAACATCAAGAACCCATCGAAAGTCGCCCGCATGGTGATGGAACGGACGGATCACGTGCTGCTCGTGGGAGAGGGGGCGCTCAGGTTTGCAAAGGCGCACGGGTTCAAGGAAGAAGACCTTCTGACCGACCGGTCGCGCGAGGCCTGGCTCAAATGGAAAGAGAACATGTCGAAGGAAGACGCGTGGCTGCCGGCACACGGCGACGCCGACAGTGCGAAAGACATTGGGGATTTGTTCGAGCCGTACATGAAACACACGGGGACCATCCACTGCAGTGCGATTGACACACTGGGGAACATTTCCTGTGTGACGACGACGAGCGGTCTCGCATGGAAGATCCCCGGCAGGGTCGGCGATTCACCGATCATCGGTGCCGGCCTCTACTGCGACAACGAGGTGGGTGCCGCGGGTTCCACCGGGCGTGGTGAGGCCAACCTCATCAGCTGCAACAGTGTGATGATCGTCGAGTGGATGCGCGCGGGGAAGTCTCCGGAAGAGGCCTGCCTGACGGCGTGCAAACGCGTTGTCGAGAACAACAAGCAGCGCCGGTTGCAGGATGACCAGGGGCGGCCGGCGTTCAACGTTTCGTTCTATGCCCTCAACAAGAAGGGAGAGCACGCCAGCGCCTCCATTTGGGACCAGAAACAGTATGCCGTCCACGACGGCACGACGGCGCGGCTTCTCCCGGGTGCCTATCTGTACAAGAAATGACGGCACCCTTCGTTCTATTGACTTTTCCTCGGTACATTTGTATCCTGAAAAGCAGGGCCTGCACGGCGGGGGCTGCGGTTTTCTCCGTTCTTGCTTCACATGCGGCGCTGTGCGCGCGAAACCCCGTTTACGGGACGATTCCGCAGGGCTTCTCCCTCCGTCACACTCATTCCCCTTCGGCGCGCAGAACGTCACAAGTATGAAATTTCTCCACAGTCCGGGACTGAATGAGCCTTTTGGTACGATGTTGTGTTCTTCTCCTTCTCCTCTCCCTCTCCCTGCGCGCGCGCGCGCAGCAGTTCAGGGTCGATACGCTTGCCCGGGGGCCCGTGATACAGCTCCCGTCTGCCATGGCGTTCATTCCGGGATCGGATGACAGGTTCTTCTTCGCCGAGCGGAGCAGCGGACGGGTGCGCCTGTACGACGGTTCGGTCCGCCCCGGTTCGTTCCTGACGGTTCCCGTGGAGGACGAGAATGAGCAGGGACTTCTCGGAGTCGCAGTACATCCTCACTATCCGGATTCCCCCTTCGTGTACGTGTACTATGTCCGGGCAATTGACCGGGCCGGCATTCTCGAACGCTACCGCGACCAGGGGGGCGAAGGGGTTTCACCGCAATTGTTGCTTTTTATTGCGCGTCGCGACGAAGAGACGCAGAATAACGGCGGGGCGCTCCGGTTCGGTCCGGACGGGAAGCTGTACGTTGCGATCGGAGATCACGGGGCAAAGCCGTCGAACGCGCAGGATACGCTGGGGGGAAGGAATCTTCGCGGGAAGATCCTCCGACTGAACCCGGACGGGACGGTCCCTGCCGACAATCCCTTCCCACGGAGGTATTTCTGGTCCCTGGGCTTTCGCGACCCTTCGGGCCTCGGGTTCGATCCGGTGAGCGGGCGGCTGTACGTCACAGAGGGGGGGACTCTCACCAATGATGTGGTCGCCGTCCCCCGCGGGGCAAACCTCGGATGGCCGGGACGGCGCAGGAGTGCACCCGATGCAGAACACCTCCCGTTGATTCTCTACAGCACGGGACACGGCGATCAACCGGACCTCACCGGGATCGCCGTTTACCGGGGGGAACTGTTTCCGAGGCTGGACGGGAAAATCCTCTTTGCGGGAAACGCCGACCCGACTCTCTGGGCGGGGACGCTGAACAGCGCCGGGGATTCGCTCAGTGCCGAGCCGATGTACCGTTCCAACACCGGCTTTTCGGATGTTCAGGTCGGTCCGGACGGGTGCATCTATCTGGCGAACGGTCCGTACCGGGGGAGCAGAATTGTCCGGCTCTCGCCTCTTCCGCCGCATTTTGTTTCCGCGCCTCCGTTGAACGCCGTCCTCGGAGAGCCGTACATCTATACGCCGGCGTTTCGCGGCACCCCCCCGGTCCTGGAGATCGTGAACGGTCCCCGGGGGATGGTCGTCGACTCGGCGGACTGGAGCGTTCACTGGGTCCCGACAAAGCTGGAAGCGCTCGAGGGGAAACAGGCCGTTATTCTCCGCGCGCGCAATGGCGCAGGATCGACCGACCAGCGGTTCACGCTGACGGTTCAGAATCTCAACGAGCCCCCGTCCCCCTTCGCCCTCACATCTCCTCCCGAAGGAAGCGAACGCCGGTTCCTCGGCGAGGATCCTTTTGTGACATTCAGCTGGGCGACGGCGCACGATCCGGATCTGGACACCGTCCGTTACACGCTTCAGGTCGACACCGTTGCCACGTTCAGCAGCCCTTTCCTCATGAATATCGACGCGGGGACGTCCAACTCTCTCCGCATTCCTCTCCCTCAGGCAAGCAACGCCTATTTCTGGCGGGTGGCGGCGACGGACGGCAGAGGTGTGACGCTCTCCGTCCCCCGTGTGTCCCGCATCGACGTGATCTTCTCGAAATTCCTCGGCCGTGAAAGAGCCCGCCACGTCGAGCCTGTCCTCGAACAGAACTTCCCCGCAGCGTTCGTTC
>DASVIU010000350.1:0-6319 GCA_036386275.1 Bacteroidota bacterium
CCGCGTAGCGCCAGAATTCTGAGCCGCCCGATGTGAGAATCCCCCGGTAATTGGCCGCGTCCACGAAGACGGGAACGGAGAAGAGATTCCAGTCGAAAAAGCTTATGATGAACGAAAAGAGAATCGGGAGGAGGGTGAACAGCGCAAACCCCGCGATGCCGGGGAGGAGGAAGGCGTAGCCTGTAACGGCATGGCGGAGGGTTTTGTTCGTCATCGTCGTGTCGTTCCGGTCCGTGAGCAGAAGGTACCCAACAGACTCTCCAATTGCAATGCGGCGCTCCGGAACGCCTGACCTTCGACAATCGAGCTTCGATAATCGGCCGTCGATTGATTTCTAATCCGGCTTTGGCTATGTTTTCATTCACTTCCTGCGGGGTGACGAACGACATGCGCATCTCTTCCAGCCTGCTGATTCTCCTCCTCTGCCTCTCCCGGGAGGGAACCGCCCAGCGCTCTTTTTCAGACAGCTCACACCTGAGTGATCCCTCCTACGTCCGGGAGCGGATCCGGGAGATCAGTGACAGCGATCTCTGGGGATCGCTGGACCTCGACCTCCCCGGGCTCGAAAATGTCCGTGACGCCCTCCGGGGCGGGAATTTCGGCCCGGCCGCGACGGCATGGGGAGGGTACTGGAACGGAAAGAAGCAACCCTCCTACATCACCCAGACCGATCACCTGTACCTCGATACGGACCTCCTGACCGACACCGCCTCATTCCACACCGCGCTGCATCACTCTCCGGAAGAACGGGACACTATTCTCGCCCGCGCTGCGATGATGCTCCGGAACACGATCCGCCCCTGGGGGGACACCGTCATGCGGTTCGGGGAGCATGTGGACTTCAACAGAGAGGTCGGGCAATCGGGGAAGTACGGCTTTCACTACTGGATGTGGTCCCGGCCGCTCATCATGGCATTTGTCCTTACGGGTGACCAGACCTACCTGGCAAAGTTCGACCAGCTCTTCAATGCCTGGTATGACCAGCGGAATTCGATCAGCTCGAGCATCCCCGGGCTTGACGTCGTCTACTATGAGCTGGGGCTGGGGGTGCGGAACCGCATGTTCATCGAGGACTACCTTCTCCCCTACCGTGAGAGGACGGCCGCGACTCACGCAAGGGTGCTGAAAACAATGCTGACCGCCGGGCGCTGGCTTTACGAGCTTGAGCGGTGGGAGGGATACAGGCCCGGAAACTGGCAGGTCCACGGCTCGTACATGCTCGTTCAGATTGCCCTCGTCTTCCCTGAATTCCGTGAATCCGCCGCCTGGCTCGCCATCGGACTACAGAGGATAACCGAGCACATGAGGGAGGACTTCTACCCGGACGGGGGGCATTCCGAACGCGCACCACGGAACTACACGCTGGCGACGTACCTCAACTACAGGAACATCGCATATCTTCTGGACGCGTACCGGGTTCGTGGCGACGTCCGCGACCGGATCCAGGCATCCATGGGAAAGACGATCGACTGGTGGCTCACCATGATTGCCCCGACGGGCGAAGTTCCTGCCATCAACGACAGCCACCGGGGGCTTTTCCCCGCGTCGATTCTCCGTGACGGCGCCCGGCTGTTCGGGAAGCCCCAGGCATATGCCATACTCAGGAATCTCTTCGGCGATACCGGGGGGGAGAGCGGTCCGCTCCCGGAGTACACGTCGCGCCATATGCCGGCATCAGGCTTTTCCGTCATGCGAACGGACTGGACGCCGGAGGCGCTCTACCTCACGGTCAACTTCGGTCCATATGCGGGGTTCCACACGCACTTCGACATGCTCGATTTTGAGATGTATGCGTACGGCAAACCTCTGGCCGTCGACGCGGGGATCGGGCTCACATACGATGACCCTCTTTATAACACATGGTACAGGTCGTCCCGCGCGCACAACATGGTCACCGTCAACGACAGCAGCATCGAACGTGAAGGGATCGAGGGTCAGCGCATCCGGTGGGGCACTACGGGCTCCGTCGATTTCTTCTCGGGAGAGCATAGCGGATACCGCCGGTTCGGCGTTCATGATCGCCGGCAGATTGCTTTTGTGAAACCCGCCTACTGGTTCGTACTTGACGATCTTGTCTCCTCCCGCACGGGAGACACGCTCTCCTGGTACTTCCACACGCCTGAACGCCTGACGCCTGCGGGATCGGGGTTTGCAAGCATATCAGGTCCCGGCGTCAGGATCATCCCTGCAGGGGACGCGTACCCCTACCGCACGGGAACGGGATGGGGGGCAAGCAGCAGCACGAGACTTCCGGGCAAAACGGAACAGGTCCCCTGGATCAGATTTGACCAGATAAGCTCCCGGGATACAGTACGCCAGTTTGCGCTGGTTCTCTCCCCGTTCCGTGCACATGAGGAAGCCCCCGTGGCCGTAAAGATGTCGGACCGTCACTTCATCGTGAGGACTCCCGGGACCGCCGATCACCTCTACTTCACGCACGGAGCATATTCCGACGGCATGCTGAAGACAGACGCAGAGTTTGTGCTTGTCAGGATCCCAAAAGACGCCCCTCCGGTCTACGTTGTCATCGAGGGAACATAC
This sequence comes from Bacteroidota bacterium, assembly GCA_036386275.1. Lineage (GTDB taxonomy): Bacteria > Bacteroidota > Ignavibacteria > UBA10030 > UBA6906 > Fen-1273. The sequence continues at coordinate 2,542 of DASVIU010000350.1, forward strand.
CTCGTGTACGGGGGGAAAAAAGTATTCACATCTCAGACGGCCAGTTCGCACGAAGGGGAAATCAGTCCCTGAGCGGTGTGAGGAGGGGTGCAGATAGATGCCAGGGGCGGCGGGGGAGTAGCGGGGGAACCCGGCCCAGCTCTCCGTGGAAATCGACAGGACCGCAGCGGCGAGGTTTGGCGTCAATGTCAGCGATATTCAGAAGATGATCGAGGCGGCGATCGGGGGACGGCCCGTCAGCAGATTCTATGAGGGGGAGCGGCGGTTCGACATCGTGGTCCGGTATTCGTCTGAATTCCGGAGCTCTGTGGATGCGGTGAAACGGATGACCGTGGTGACCCCGTCCGGCGCCCGCGCCGCGATGTCGCAACTGGCGGAAATAAGGCTGGTCGACGGACCCACGATCATCCAGCGGGAGGACGGCAGGAGGCAGATTTCTGTCCGGACGAACATACGCGGACGCGACCAGGGAAGCTTCGTTGCGGAGGCCAGGGAAAGAGTGGCGCAGGCGGTCACACTTCCGAAGGGGTACACGATCGACTGGGGGGGGCAGTTCGAGAATCTCTCCCGCGCCGCCTCGCGCCTCGCGGTGGTCATCCCGCTTACGATCGGGATCATTTTCCTGATCCTCTTCCTGCTGTACAGAGATCTCCGGCACGTGGCAGTCGCCATGGCGGGGATCCCGCTTGCCCTGGCGGGCGGGATCGTCGCACTCATGCTGAGGGGTTACAGCTTCAATGTCTCGGCGGGAGTCGGCTTCATATCGCTCTTCGGGGTCTCGATCATCGCCGGGGTGTTGTTCGTGTCCCGGACGAACCGGTTGATCGACGACGAGGGATGCACGGTCACCGATGCCGTCCGGAAGGCATCCAGCTCCGTCCGAACCTTATGACAATGCTTCTCGCGCTCCTGGGGCTGATTCCTGCCGCGCGTGCGACAGGCATCGGATCAGACGTGCAGCGTCCCCTCGCAACGGTTATCGTGGGCGGACTGACATCGGCTCTCTTCCTCACCGTCGTCGTGCTCCCGGCCCTGTATCTCATTCTCTTTCGAAACGGAAAAGGAGACGTTCATGCTTGAAGTCACGATGTTCCTCGACGAGGACGACTTGCACCAAGAAAAACGGATGGACGAGTACATCATGCGCTATCTCATGCATCACGGGATCATGGGCGCTTCGGTGTTCCCCGCTGTAATGGGGTACGGCCAGAAACACCATCTCCATCATACGAAGGGGATCGGCACCGTGGACGAAGGACCCATCATGATCCTTTTTGTGGATGATGAAGAAAAAGTCCGGGGCGTACTTCCCCACATCAAAGAGGTCATCAAAGATGGGCTTATCGTCGCGAAACGCGTCGAACGACTCTGACACCGGCCGTGTGGAAAGTTCGAGCGTAGGAAAGGATTAGCTCCTTTTCCATCCTTTTGACCTATTTCTTCGGTGATAGCTCCTCCGGATATTCGAACACGAGGACATTGAACCCGGCCGGCATCTCCGGGTCGCGTTTCTCGTCAAATTCCCGCTTCCCTCCCTTGCAAAGGCGAAAGCACAGAAACCAGTTCCATTTGACCGGGAACAATCAATGCGCAAAAGCAAACGGTCAATCCGCCGAACGATCCTCGTTGCACTCCTCAGACACCTGAAGTCGGTATACGAATTTGAGCTCACCCCGGATGCGGTCAGGGAGTTGATATACTCCAACGCGGGAATCGATGCGCTCCTCTCATTCAGGAGTGACTCGCGTCTCGACGATTTGCAGGGCGCGCTCTTGCGCCTCGAGTCTGGCACATTCGGGATTTGCATCAACTGCAAGCAGTCGATTGCCCGGACACAGATCGACGATGACGTCACAAAACGGGTCTGTCCTTCATGCGAGGCCCATTTCAATCATCGCTGGAAAGAGACGGATGTCCTGGCCCTTTCACTTCAGAAGAGCACTGTCCCGCAGCAGCATTGACCTTCCGACAGTCTGAATCATTTCAATGAAGAATTCAGTCAGTCGACAGGGATAGTTTGAGCAGCATTGTGGAAGAGCCGCTCTCATTCTCCTTACTTCGACTGGAGGTATTGGTCAGCGCGCGATTTGAGGGATTTTCCCCGGCGGTTAGAATTAAGAAGAATGTTCGCATTTACGTGATTTTTTATGGACCATCTCATAACCACTAAAGACACACATAGCTCTTTTCGGATGAATCAATAAGCAATAACACCAGGAGATATTTCATGATTACGGTGGCTTATTTTTTCCTACTTCTCGCTTCGGTCGCTCCTGCAACCGCACGGGATCCGACATCTTCTGTCACCACGGGTCAGTTCGTGATACGAACGGGGGTCAACGTTAGTCATTGGCTGTCACAGAGCGAGAGGCGCGGCGAAGAAAGGAGAAACTATATTAGACAGGCAGATTTTAATACGATTGCTTCAATGGGATTCGATCACGTGCGAATACCGTTGGATGAAGTTCAGCTGTGGGATTCTCTCGGCAATAAAGAAGCGGAGGCTTTCGAGCTCTTGCATGACGCGATACACTGGGCATTCAAGGCCAATCTGCGCGTCATCGTCGATCTGCATATCATCCGGTCGCACTATTTTAATGCCGAAACCAATACATTGTGGACCGATCCGGCGGAGCAGGAACACTTGGTGAGCATGTGGCACCAGCTTTCGAATGAGTTGCATCAATATCCGAATGACAAACTTGCGTATGAAATCCTAAACGAAGCGGTCGCCAACGATCCGGAGGATTGGAATAACGTTCTTAACAAAGTCCTGGCTGCGATCAGAGCCAACGAGCCTGAAAGGACAATAGTGGTCGGCTCGAACATGTGGCAAAGCGCCGAAACATTTCCGCGATTGAGGTTTCCTGGACATGATACGAACTTGATCCTGAGCTTCCACTTCTATACTCCGATGGCATTGACGCATCACACGGCACCATGGGCTAAGATCGGGGAGTATACCGGGCCGGTAAATTATCCGGGACAAATAGTCGATACTGTGTATTACAAAGATATGTCTGTATCTGCCGCTAACGCCATGAGGGATGGTGCGAATGGATATTTCACGAAAGAAAGCCTTGAGGAAAGAATACTGCCGGCGATCAAGGTTGCTAAATCACATCACCTGCAATTGTATTGTGGCGAGTATGGAGTCTACCCAGCGATTCCGGAAGGCACTATGATTCACTATTACAATGATCTCTGCGAGATTTTCCGCAAAAACGGCATTGCTTATTGCCACTGGTGCTACAAGGGGGATTTCCCGGTGCTTAATCGCGATGGAACACCAAAGCAGAAATTAGTTTCGATCTTGACGGCCAAATAGGAATGAAAGAATAACCGCTCCTTGCGGGATATTCTAAAAAACAGGCATCGCAGTAATCAGGATTGCAAAGTCATTGCGTAAGGCTAGGTTGCGTATCGATTATAGAATGCGGATGCATTGTTATCTGAGCGACGTGCTGCTGTAGTCTAAATATTTCCAATTGTCGAACTTGGGCTAATACTTTTATGCCTTATGACGCGAGACGGGGATACAACCTGGCGGCAATGAAGATGAGGACGACCGTGGTCAGGAGGATGACAGCATAGTCTTGAGTCACACTGAATGTGCTCGTGCTGCCGGCAAGCATGAAGGTGCGCAGGGCGTCAACGACGTAGGTCAAGGGATTGAGATGAGAAATGGCCTGCAGCCAGCCGGGCATGATGTCGGTGGGGTAAATCGCGTTGCTCGCGAAGAATAGCGGCATCGTGAGCACCTGGCCGAGACCCATGA
>DASVIU010000351.1:0-3129 GCA_036386275.1 Bacteroidota bacterium
CTTCGTAAACGCCTGCGGATGAGAGGTATCGAGATCGACGAGGCCTATGCGTACCATGAGTGAGCGACGGTAGTATTTCAGTGAGCATTCAGGCGGTCGAGCACCGCATTGATTCTCCTGTCGGCGTCCCGGGCGCACTCCGCGGCCGACTTTTTTCCCTGCGTCATCAGCATCAGTTCAGGCGTCAGGTTGTTGTCACGCCACTCCTGCCATCCCGGGGTGAAGAGGGGAAATGATTGCCCCTGCTCAAGTTCGACAAGAAGATTGCGGCTGTGCACCGGGGACGCGTTGAGCCAGAGCGGAGACGCGGTGAACGGCCTGTATGTGGGCATCATCCCCTCGTACTGGCGATTGAGATGTTCGACCGGGCTCTTCGTCAGTATCCAGAGCAGGAGCTGCCACGCCTCGTCCGGGTGGGGAGAATTCTCGGGGATCATGAATGCCATCGAGAATCTCCTCGAGCGCCGCTCACCGCCGGGACCTTTCGGCGGGAACGTCAGGTCCCACCTGATGGGAGAATTCTCCAGGTTGATGGAGCCGAGCGATCCGATCAGTATCATCGCCGCCCGCTGCCCGATGAAGGACTCAAACGAGCTTACGAACGATGTCGTGTTGGAGGCGATCCTGTGCGTCAGGAATATGTCCCGAACAAATTCCAGGCTCCTGAGCGTCGCCGGCTCCTCCAGGACCGCGCGCTTCCCGTCCGGGGTCAGCATCCGCCCCCCGCGCGAGTAGATCACAGTCTCAAGACCGGTATAGTGGACATCGAACGAGAGTCCCCACTGATCGGGGATCCCGTCCCCGTCGCTGTCCACCGTCAGCGCCTTGCCGACACTGATGAGATCGTCGTATGTCCAGGTGGTGTCGGGATAGGGAATCCCCGCCCGGTCGAACATGTCTTTGTTGTAGAAAAGAACCGTCAGCCCGAGACAGGCCGGGAAGCCGTACAGCTTGTCTTGCCCCCCCCTATCATCACCCGAACCCCGCCACTCCGTCAAAGCCTCGCTGTAGTAGTCCTGGAGCGAGATGTCGCGACGGACATACGGCATGAGATTCCTTGTGTACCCCGTACGGATCAGCTCCTGCCCGAACCAGTCTTCCGCCAACATCAGGTCGGCAAGGCTGCTGCCGGAGGCGATCGACGTGAGACTCTTCGAGACATACAGTGCGTACGGGGAGGTCTGAAGCACGACGTGAACGCCGGGATGGGACTCCTCGAACGGTTTGATGATCCCTTCCTCCCACAGAGTCCGGTCCTTCTCCATCCAGTGGTACAGGACGAGCGTCACCCCCTCCCCGGGCTGCTTCTTCCCGGGGCCGCACGAGAGGAGACAGACCGCCAGAAACACCGGAATCGCGGGCCAGAGAGGGCGCATCAATAGTACCTCTTCTGTTTCCTGGCGAGCTGTGCGTACTCCTTCGCGTACAAGTCGAGACGCGTGATGCTCTCCAGGTCCTCCTTCATCCGGTCCGGTTCGCGGACGAGGACACAGGAAGAAGTGAGGCGCACCTCATCGAGATCCACCGCCGCTATGGCGATGCCTTCGCGCCTCCCGGTCTGCGCGATGATGTCACCGTTATGATCCAGTATCCGCGCGGTCGCCGGTCTGAACCGGCCGCTGTATGCCGCGTACGGAGGGTGGTTTGCAAGGTTCGATTCGGCTACGATCAGCGAGTTATCAATGGCACGCGCGGTCAGTTGCGTCCGGAGTGCTTCCTGCGTCGGACCATGGGAGACCGTCGGCCAGAAGAGGACTTCGGCCCCCTTGAACGCGTAGATGCGCGGGATCTCCGGGAAGTAAATGTCCATGCAGATCATGACCGCGCAGCGGCCGAAATCGAGATCAAAGACGGGGAACTCGCTGCCGGAGGTCACGTGATGGCTTTCTTCGGCCGTCGGCTGCACCTTCCGGTAAAAACCGGCGATCTTCCCCTTCCTGTCGATGACCGTTGCCTGGTTGTATATTTTTCTCCCGGAGCGGACGAGATACGGGGCGATGAGGTTGATGTTGTTCGCCCGCGCCGCGCTCCGGAATGCCCTTGTGAATTCGCCCGGATAGTCTTCAGCAAAATATTCGAGATCCGCGGGAACGTTGGCGGTTGTCACCATCTCCGGCAGACAGAGGATGTCGGCCCGCTCACGCCGTGCGCGACCGATGTAGCCGATCGCCCGTTCGACGTTCATGGCCGGAGTGTGGTGATAGTCCTCCACAAGGAATGACGTCGTCCCGATTCGTGCGATGCGCATGCTCATCCTCCCTTTCCGACACACACGAGGGTCCCGTCCCCGACCACGACAAGTATCTCAGCATACCCGTCCCCGTCGGCGTCCGCAATCACGGGATTTCCAAGAGCGAATCCGAGATCCATGCTCCACTTGATGACCCCCTCCCCCGAGGAGTCCGCGCCGATCGCCAGGAGCCGCCCGTCGGTCGCCCCGGCGATGAACTCCTCCCTGCCGTCGCCGTCGATATCGCAGGCGGCGATGTCGGCGGTCGTACTATGAAGGTCGATGCTCCAGAGCTCCCTGCCGGAGGATTCTTCCAGACAGGAAAACACTCCGTTCGAGCGGCAGATGCCGATGCACAACCTGCCGTCGCCATTGATGTCCGCAATCCCGGGATGGCGGAGCATCATATCGGTGAACGGCGTCCTTTTCCACCACAGGACCGAAAAGTCCTGGCGCAGCACCCCGAATCCGCCGAAGCAGCCCGCGACGAGTATCTCCGTCTCCCCGTCATGGTCCACGTCGATGAGAACCGGAGACCCGTACGCCGTGAAGGGATCCTTCTCCGTCCCGAAGTCCGCCTGCCTGTCCTTCGTGAAATCCCATTCAGGCTGGTTCATGACGGAATTTGTCGCCCGCCAGAGGATCCAGGGTTCCCGTTTCCAGGCGCCCGTCAGCGCATCCACACGGCAGATGAGGTCCTTTGCGAGAAAAAGAACCTCCGGCGTCCCCTCCCCCGCAACGAGCACGGAGAACGCGCTCCACGGTCCGACGCCCCGTCCCCACTCCCCTTCGCCGTACTGCTCCTTCCGCCAGAGCTCTTTCCCTTCGAGATCAATGGTGACGGTCTGCTCGGAATTCATCGAGTACGATGCGTAGGAGGAGGCGGTGATTGTCTTGCC
>DASVIU010000352.1:0-1809 GCA_036386275.1 Bacteroidota bacterium
GTTTCCGCCGGGAGATGTCCCGGGGCGGCACCCGCGGCCTTCCATGCATCGCCAAACCGGGAAGTGCTCCCCTTCAGGAGCGCCAGCGCATTCTGCAGCGGGGAGAAATCAAGAAACGGGACGGGCTCCCGCGCTTTCGGGGTGATCCACACTTCCGTTGGATCGGCGGAGAGGTCGAACGACTTCTCCCGTATTTTTCTGTTCAGTTCCTCCGTCTCATCGCGCATCTCATCGGCAAGCTTCATCACCTCCTGGACATAGAGCGCAATCGTCTCCGTGAAGTTTTCAAAATCGAATGGTAGAACTTCTGCATCCGCGAGCCGGAGAACGATCCTGCCTGCGGTCTGCGCCTGTGTCACACCATAGACGAACCCTGGATCCCCGAACCGGGTATAATGGTCGAACGAATCATACACGGAGTGATAGGAGCCTCCCCCGCTCTCACCGCCGTAGCCGATATTCAGCGAGGCAACCCCGAGATGCTGGAGGAAGGGGGTAAAATCGGACCCGGATCCAAGCGCCCCGATCCGGAGGTCCGCCCGTTCCCTCAGGACTTTCCTCTCCGGGACCGGGGCACGGAGTATCTCCACCGCTCTGAGCCGTTCCGACACGCTCACGTGCTTTTCGGGATCCGTCACCTCGCGTGCCACCTGGTTCACAAATTTCTCGAGCGTGTGCGATCCCCCGGCCGAGAAGAATCCCCTGCCGTTCCCGTCCGAGTTGATATACACGGCGGCTTCGCGTGTGAGCTCATCAGCGTGAGTCTCCACCCATTCGGTCGAACCCAGGAGGCCGGGTTCCTCGCCATCCCAGGCGCAGTAGACAATCGTCCTCTTCGGGTGCCAACCCCGTCCGGCGAGGAGCCCCACGCCCCGCGCCTCCTCCATCATCGACACGAGTCCGCTCAGCGGATCCCCCGCTCCGTAGACCCATGCGTCATGGTGGTTCCCCCGGATGATCCATTCACCCGGTTCCCCGCTCCCTTTCAGCGTGGCGATGACGTCCCGGATCGGGACAATGTCCCAGGAGAACTGAAGTTTCAGGTGGACCGTCGCCGGTCCCGGTCCGCAATGGTATGTGATCGGGAGCGCCCCGCGCCACTCCACAGGGGCAACGGGTCCGCCCAGCGCACGGAGCAGGGGGAGCGCGTCGCCGTAGGATACCGGGAGGACAGGGATAGCGGTCAGCGTCCGTGCTTCATTCAGTGGAAGTCGTTTTGCGTTCTTTGTGGCTCCCACGAACGGCGTGAGCGGATCCCCCGCATACAGGGGCATGTCGGCGACCGATCCGCGCTGTCCGCCGAATTCGCTCCGGTACGCGCCCCCGGGGTAGACATCCCCTTCGAAATATCCGTCGTCCCGCGGATCGGAATAGATGATGCAGCCGGTGGCGCCGTGCTCGGCGGCGACCTTCGGCTTGATCCCCCGCCATGAGCCTCCATACCGCGCGATAACGATTTTTCCCCTCACGTCGATCCCCCGGCGTTCCAGCTCCTCGTAGTCTTTCGGCACCCCGTAGTTGACGTAGACGAGTTGTCCCGCCACATCGCCGTCACACGAGTAGCAATTGTACAGCGGGAGTTGTTCGGCGGTCTGGCCGGATGTGGTGTCTTCCGGGAGCGGAGGCTCCGCAAGTCCGGCCCGGTAGGTGCCGGGGGATGTGAGCTCGAGCAGCCGCGTTTTCGGCGTCGGGAAAAGCACGGAGAATTCCTCGATGCGCGTGTCGTATCCCCAGGAACGGAAAAGCGCCGCAATGTATGCCGCATTCTCCTCATCATACTTTGACCCGACATGGTGCGCGTGCGAGGAG
>DASVIU010000353.1:0-8332 GCA_036386275.1 Bacteroidota bacterium
GGGCCATTAAGTTGGGTGTCCGGGAGTTCGAAGTCCTCAAATACTTCGCGCGGCATGAGGGCGAAGTGGTCACCCGGGATATGCTGCTGGACGAAGTCTGGGGCTATGAACACTTCCCGACAACACGCACCGTGGACAACTATATCCTTTCCCTCCGGAAGAAGATCGAAGATGATCCCGCAAACCCGAAGCACCTGGTGACCGTGCATACTGCAGGCTACAAGCTCCTCCGGTAACTCAGGTTGCAGCGGCATGATTTGTGACCCATCTGTGACAATTCTCTGACAATTCCCCCCTCTGCATGACGTATGTTGACGGCAGTTATGAAGCCGCCCGCCGACATACGAGTCATCATCAACCCCGCATCCGCCGCGCGGAAGACCGCGCGGAGAATTCCCGCCGTTGTCGCTTCGCTGGAAAGCCGTTTTCCCCAACGATGCACATTCGCGCTTACTCGGGGTCCGGGTGATGCGATGCGCCTCGCCGGTGAAGCGGTACGCAACAACTCCTCCCTTGTTGTGGCCGTCGGTGGGGACGGCACGTTCCACGAGGTTGCCAACGGCATGTTGCGTGCGACACAGGGAACTGCCCCGTCCTGTCCCCTCGGGCTCATCAGCAGCGGCAGCGGACAGGGGTCCGCCCTCAGCCTCCGGCTTCCTCCAACTCTTGACGAACAGGTACGCCTGATCGCGGAATGTCCGGCCCGGGCTATCGATGTGGGTGTGGTTACCACTGTCACGCGTGCCGGCGAGGAGTCGGTTCACTTCTTCATCAACGAGTGTCAGATCGGCATCGGGGCTGATGTTGTGCGCGATACCCGGCGGATGAAAAAAGCGGCAGGAGGTCTCCTCGGCTACGGTCTGGCGACCTTTTTCGCTCTTTTCCGGAGCCCCAACGCCGAGTTGTCACTGGCGATCGACGACGGGGAAGAAATCTCATCGAGCGTCCTCGGACTTGCCATAGGAAACGGTGACCTGACCGCGGGTGGCATGGCGCTCACGCCGGGGGCGGAACCGGACGATGGGGTATTGAACCTCCTGACAATTCACGGGCTCAGCCTCGCGGACAGGCTTCGGAGTTTTCCGAAAATCTATTCCGGTGCCCACGTCGGAGCACGGGGATTCGGCTACCGCGCGGTGAAGCGGTGCCGTGTCAGCGGCCCGATGCCACTTCCTGTGGCGGCGGACGGGGAAATGATCGGCCAACTCCCCTGCACGATATCCGTTCTTGAGCGGGGGCTTCTCGTGATCGCACCGGCACACTAGGGAGACACGACTCATGAGCACACTCACCATCGATTTGCTGAAGCGCGAGTTTGAATCGCGGATTTTTGTCTCGCTGGGGATCGTCGCAGGAGCCTGCGCGACGTCGGTAGTTCTCTCCCCGGGCACGCCATCGTCGATGGTCATTCTCGGGTCCCTCTTCGGCACGGGGGCAGAGGAAATCCGACGTGCGGGTTTCCTGGCACTTGCGACTGTCATGGCTTTCGTTTCAATCGTGCGAATGTGGGCCGGGACGGAACTGACGGCCTCACGCGTGATGGCCTTCCGCGTCCAGGTGGATGAATTTCACACACGTGGACCGTACCGCCTTGTGCGCAACCCGATTTATCTTGTAGATTATCTCGCAATGTGCGCCTTTTCGCTCTGTCTGCCCCCGGTGGCGCTAGTGATGCCCGTTCTCTTCTGGATCCACTACGAGCGTCTCATCATCTACGAGGAACTCTCGCTGGCGTCCGGTTTTCGTGAGAGCTTTGCCGCGTATGCGGCAACGACTCCACGGTTGTTCCCTTCCCGGAAATCGCTCGGACTCCTCCCCGTCGCGATCGGTGAATTCCGCCTCTCCATTGAAGGGATCAGGCATAACGCCCTTTACCTGCTTTTTGTTCCGGGATTTATCGCCGCAGCGTGGACAGATGAATTCCTCCTTGCCGCGGTGATAGGTCTCCCGGCCGTGGCGGACTGGGCAATCGTTCACACCAAACTTGGAGTTCGGCGATGAAAGATACATCGAAGGAGATCTTCCGCGAAATTCTCTATGCCCAGTGCTGGGAGGATCCCGAGATTGACCGGGCGGCATTCCACATTGAGCCGGCGGATACTGTCTTCTCTATCACATCCGGCGGATGCAACACGCTCTCGTTTCTCATCGACAATCCACGGATCGTGTACGCGCTCGACCTGAATCCCACACAGAATTATCTCCTCGACCTGAAAATGGGGGCGTTCGCCCTCCTCCCGTACGAAGAAATGCTCGAACTTCTGGGGGTCCGCCCCTCGGCCCGACGCCGGGATCTCTACGCTCGCGCCCGGGCTGCGCTCACTGAGGAGAGCCGGGAGTACTGGGACGCGCGTCAGGTGAAAATCGATCAGGGGCTCATACATGCGGGGCGTTATGAAGCGTACATGAGGCTGCTCCGCCGTTCCCTGGAGCGGGTGAAGGGAAAGCGCCTCATCCGGGAGCTGTTTGAAACCGAGGATCCCGGTGATCGTCTCCGGTTGTACCGGAATCGTTGGGATACCCCGTCCTGGCGGCTCTTTACGCGCGTCTTCCTCAGCCGCACAGTGATGAGCTTCCTGTTCACAAAGGAGTTCTTCGCATACGTGGAAGGCTCCTTCTCATTTGGCAAACATTTTGCCCGATTGGTCGAACGCGCGCTCACACGCATGCCGCTCAAAGAGAACTATTTCGCGTCCTATATCCTCCTGGGCCGGTACTTTGACGAAGAAAGTCTGCCGCCATATCTGATGCCTGAACACTTCGAAGTGATCCGCTCGCGCCTTTCGCGCGTCAGGATGATCACCGGAGCCTGCGGCGATTTCTTGAACTCGAGGCCGGACTCTTCAATACAGAAGTTCAATTTTACAAACATCTTCGAATGGATGCCTGAAGACGCTTTCGAGGGGATACTTCGAGAGGTCTGGCGGGTGGCATCGCCCGGCGCGGTCATGACCTACCGGAATCTCCTGGTCCTCCGGGAACGTCCTCCGGCCCTCCAGTCGATGATACAACCGGACCGTCCGCTGGCAGAATCCCTGCACGCGCGTGACAGGTCGTTCATCTATCGGAACTACGTTGTGGAACGAATCAACAAACGGGAAGAACGATGGAGTACCAGGTCGCAACAATCGATGATCGCCGGGGATTGAAGGGTTTCTTCCAGCTTCCCTTCCGCGTGTACAGGGGGAATCCCCACTGGGTGCCGCCGATAACCGCCGAATGCCGCAGGACACTCGACCCGTCGAAAAATCCCTACTTCGCCGATGCGACGCTTGACCTGTTCGTTTGCTCCTCGGGGGGCATCCCGGTCTCGCGCGTGGCGCTGGTGATCAACCGGGAGCACTGCAGGAGGTTCAATGTCCGGACGGGATTCTTCGGGTTCTTCGAGTCTCTGGACGATCAGGACGCCGTCTGCCGGCTCTTCTCCGCGGTCGATCGCCGATGCCGGGAACAGCACATTGATACCCTTGAAGGACCGTTCAATCCCAACCACTATTCCGAGCTGGGGCTGCTGGCAGACTGCTATGACGAGGACCAGGGGTTCTTTGAACCGTACAATCCGCAGTACTACCACGCTCTCCTTGAGGGAGCCGGATTCGAAAAGGCGGAGTGTCTGTTCACCGGCAGAAATGATGATGTTCGGGGATATCTCCGCAACCGGTACGGTCCTCCTCCCGGACTCCCGTCCCCGGGAGAGTATGTCGTGAGGAGCTTCAATCTCTCACGCATGGACGGGGACCTGGAGAGGGTACGGGAGGTATTCAACGACGCCTTTTCTTCGAACTGGCATTTTCTCCCTGCAACAGCGGAGGAGCACCGGTTTGCGGCAAAATACCTGCGGGTGATCACCGAACCGGAATTCGTGACGATCATTGAGCACCGAGGGGAGCCGGTCGGGGTATTGATGTGCGTGCTCGACATCAACCCGCTCCTGCGCCCCATGCACGGAAGGACGGGTCCTCTGAAATATCTCCGTTTTCTCGACGCGAAGAAACGGATCCGCACACTTGTCGTCTACGCTGTCGGCATCCGGAAGGCGTACCAGGGGACGCGTGTATTCACGCTCCTGCTGGAAAGCATGCGTCGGATGGCGGACTCCTTTGACGTCATGACATGCACATGGATGCATCCCGGCAACCAGCTGAGCGTTGCGACTGCATCGCGGATCGGGCTCCTGCCGCACAAGCATCTTCAGATGTACAGAAAGAACATTTCACACGAGGAAGGAGGCCGCCGATGAAATCCATCGTTTCTCCCGAGGCCTGGGGACTGCACGTCATACCCGGCGGCGCGCTCGCGCTCGGCAACCACGGTCTCGTCGGACTCGCGCGGAATTACGGGACTCCGCTCCATGTGATCAATCAGACCCGTCTGATGAAAAACGCGGCTCACTTCCGGGAGGCGGCGGTGAAGTCGTATCCCGGCCGGGTTTCCGTCTACTACGCGCTGAAATGCAACTCGGTTCCGGCGGTCGTTGATGCCGTCCTGCGGACGGGGCCCGGGCTCGAGATCATGACCGAGTATGAGCTCATCCTGGCACTGAAGCTCGGCTGTTCCCCGGAGAACATCATCGTCAATGGTCCCTGTAAAACAGATCATTTCCTCGAGATGTGTATCGATGCGGGAGTGCGGCTTGTGATTGTCGACTCGGTCGCGGAGCTGCGTGCTCTGGATGCACTTGCGCGCGCCCGGGGGACCCGAAGTCAGGTTCTCCTCCGGGTCAACCCCGATTTCACCCCGCGCGGGATGAATCGGGGAACGGCCACCGGGAGCAGACGCGGGTGCGCCTTCGGCCTCGATTTGAAGTCCGGCGAAGTCCGGAGTGCGCTGAGGATGCTCGCGGATCTCCCCGGGATCGGTTTTCAGGGGTTCCACGTGCATATCGGGACCGGAATCCGGCGGCCCGGGGACTATGCACTCGCGCTACGGTGCCTCGGCCCGTTGAAGGAGGCTGCAACCGGGGAGGGGCACCGGATCAGGATTCTCGATGTCGGAGGAGGGTTTGCGGCGCCGACAACCCGCGAACTTGGCACCCGCGAGTTTCTGCTGTATCAGGCACTCGGGAGGCTCGCAGAGAAAAGAGCGGAGGAAGAGTGCGGAACCCCTGAAGCGTTTGCCTCCGCAATATCGGGCGCGGTCACGGAGCGGTTCAGACCGGAGGAACTCCCTGAGCTCCTTTTCGAGCCCGGCAGGTGCATCGCCAGCGCGGCCCAGTTCCTCCTCCTGACGGTTCATCGCGTCAAGGAACGTCCCGGGGTTGGACGCTGGCTGATCGCCGATGGGGGGCTGAGCACGGTGACGCTCCCGACGTTCTACGAGTACCACGAAGTGTTGCTGTGCGACGACGTTTTCAGGCCCGTGGCTTCCCGCGCGACGATCATCGGCCCTGCCTGTTTTGCCGGAGACGTCATTTACCGCAACAAGCTGATGCCGGATGTGCATCCGGGAGAAGTCATTGCCATCATGGACAGCGGCGCCTATTTCACGGCGATGGAATCCTCGTTCGGGTTCCCGCACCCGGCAATTGTCGCCGTCAACGGCGCGACGTGCACAGTGGTCCGGACGCGTGAGACATTCGACGAGATGGTGAGCCGGGACGTGTTCGATTGACAAACGTGCCATGTGCGTAATCCTAAGGAGACGAACATGAAATTCGCAGTCGTATCAGACGGATACCAGGAGGAGCGCGATAACGTTGCCGAAGCGCTCGTTCAAACTTTTATTGCCCACGGGGACGAAATGGGGCCGGCGAACAACGGCATTAACTTTGCATTGAATCTGATCAGGTCCGCCGACCCGAGGCACTTCCGCAGGAAGTCACAGTCGGTTTTCGTTTTTTCCCTGATCCAGGATGAAAGGGTCGACGATGACTTCAAATCCCGCTGCTATACGGCGCTGGTCAGGAGTCTTTCAAACCTCCTGCTCTGTGTCGTCCCGGGAGAACGGGGCGGGGTGCCGGAGATTTACTTCACGACCCCCGAAGCAGGCTCCTACCATCTGCCGTTCGATCCGGAGGCTGTCTACCAGCGGCTCCGCCCGATCGCCACGGCGCGTTTTGCGACTGAAAACCACTTCTCGGAGGATCTCCCCGAACGGTTATGGATGGGATCTCCGGCTACGCGGGATCTGTCCCGGTACGGAAAAGAGCTGGAACTCATGGGCGTGCTCCCGGTGCCGTTCCCACTCCGGGAGGTTCTCTCGGAAGATGCGCTCCGCCAGTTGTATAAGATCTACGGCATTACGGGGGCGAGCTACGGCAATCTGAGTGCCCGTGAATCGGTCCCCGATCTCGGCCCATGCACGTTCTGGATGACCGGACGGGGCGTGAACAAAGCCGATCTCCGGCTGGTCGGGAAGGACATGCTTCTGGTCAAGGGCTTCGACCACGCAGAGGGGGCTGCACTCATCGCCCAGCCGCCGGGTGCAGACCGTCGCGCCCGGGTTTCGGTGGACGCGGTCGAACACGAGCTGATCTACCGCACGTACCCGGAGGTGGGTGCGATTGTCCATGCGCACGCGTGGATCGAGGGGGTCCCGTGTACCCGGCAGAATTATCCTTGCGGGACCCGGGAGCTTGCCGCAGAAGTGGCGGCGCTCCTGGCCACGGTCCCCGACCCGGGGAGGGGGGCCGTCGGACTGAAAAATCACGGGCTGACAATCACAGGGCATACGCTGGAGGAAATATTCTCCCGGATCCGCGGCAAGCTGCTGCGGGAAGTCGCAATGTTCGACTGAAGGAGGGGGCGCATGTACGCCATCCGGATACTCATCCGTCAGCCTGTCCGCTCCGTCCTGACCGTCGGAGGGATAGCACTCTGCATCGTGCTCATGCTTTTCCTTCTCGGAGTCTATCGTGGCGTCGCAGATGGGTCGGTGGACTACATCAGGAGCAATCCCGCAGACCTCTGGGTCCTCCAGAGGAATGCGACAAACATTCTCCGCGGATCATCACTCCTGACCCTCTCCCACGGCACACTGTTGCGGGAGACCGGAGGCGTTCGGCAGGCGTCGCCGGTCCTGTTGTTCCTCACGACGGTGTGGCGGGGGAAGGAGAACGCGACGCTTTTCCTTGCAGGTTTCGACCCGGCGACGGGCGCCGGGGGACCGCCCGAGATCGTCAAAGGGCGCTCCGTCAGCAATGATGATGAAATGGTGCTTGACCGTTCATTCGCCGCCAAATACGGCATACGCGTGGGGGATGTCGTGCGAGTCCAGGACGACTCCCTCCGGGTGACCGGCCTGAGTGCCGGCACGAACGCGTTTGTGATTCAGTACGGCTTTGTCACTCTGCGCCGGGCGCAGTCCCTGCTCGGATTCCCGTCGATCGTCTCTCTGTATCTCGTCAATGTGCTGCCGGGAGCCGCCTGTGATTCGGTGCGCCATGCCATCCTTGACGATGTTCCGGGCGTCGAGGTATACGACCACGAGACATTTCTTCGGAACAACATCCGTGAGATGGAATCGGGGTTCATGCCGATTCTGTATGCCATCGCGTTCATCGGGGCCGTGGTACTCACGTCGATTCTCACGCTTCTGCTCACGGTGATCATACTGGAATCCAGGCACGACTTTGCCGTCATGCGTGCCCTCGGTTCGCCGGAGAGTTTCCTTTCGGGAGTGGTCCATGCACAGGCGTGTATGCTCTCGATTGGAGGCATCACGATCGCCCTTGTTGTTTTTCCCGTGTTGACGGCGGCGATTGAACTGATTGCGCCGGAGGTAAGCACGAAAGGGTCCTTCCTCCAGGTCGGGGAGGTGTCCCTGGTGGTCCTGGGCATTACGCTTTTCAGTGCCTGGCTGGCCGTGCGACGTCTCCGGTCGATTTATCCACTTGAGGCGTTCGCATGAATGGACCTGTCGTTGAGCTGAAACAGGCGGGGAAGACCTACCAGGCGGCGGGCCGCGGGATCGTCGGCGTGATGGATGTCGACATGACCGTGGAGGCGGGAAAACTGATCCTCCTGCTCGGCCCGAGCGGCAGCGGGAAGACCACGCTCCTGACGCTGATGGCGGGACTGGTGGCTCCCTCGGCCGGGAGCGTGTCGATCGGGGGGAGGCGGCTGGATACGCTTTCGCTCGTCGAGCTGCAGCGGATGCGCGCGCGAAACATCGGCGTCGTTTTTCAGGCATTCAATCTCATCGATGCACTTACGGCCATGGAAAACGTTGCGCTGGTGCTCCGGTTTGCCGGAACCGCCCGCAGAGATTCGATTGTCGCTGCGCGGACGATCCTTGCCGGGATCGGGATCGGGCATCTTGGCGAACAGCTCACCTCCCGGCTCAGCCAGGGGGAAAAACAACGCGTGGCGATCGCCCGAGCGATCGCCAACAG
>DASVIU010000354.1:0-6286 GCA_036386275.1 Bacteroidota bacterium
CGTCGATGAGCTTGACGATCTTTTCCGTGCTCCCGATTTCCGAGGAGAGCGTTGCCGCCATGAACTCCGCCGGATAGTGGGCTTTGAGATATGCCGTCTGGTAGGCGATGACCGAATAGGCGACGCTGTGTGATTTGTTGAATCCGTACGACGCGAATTTTTCGATCAGGTCGAATATCTCGCCGGCAAGCACCCTGGCCGTCCCGAGCGCCGCCGCCCCGTCGATGAACTCCTTCTTCATCGCCGCCATCAGGACTTTGTCCTTTTTCCCCATGGCACGGCGCATCAGGTCGGCTTTCGCGAGCGTGAACCCGGCGATTTCGCTCGCGATCTTCATGACCTGCTCCTGGTACACGATGATCCCGTACGTCTCCTTGAGGACCGACTCGAGTTTCGGATGAATGTAGGTGATCTTCTGCGTCCCGTGCTTGCGGGCGATGAAATCGCCGATCATTTCCATCGGCCCGGGGCGGTAGAGCGCATTCATGGCGACGAGGTCGGAAATCGACGTGGGCTTCAGCTTCCTGAGCCAGTCGGCCATGCCGGAGCTCTCGAACTGGAACACGGCCACGGTGTCGCCTCGCGCAAACATCTCAAATGTCCTGGCGTCGTCCTCGGGTATGGTGTCCAGGTCGACGGTCACGCCATGGTTCTCCCGGATCAACCGGAGACAGCTCTCAAAAACGGAGAGGGTGCGGAGTCCCAGGAAATCCATCTTCAGGAGGCCGGTGGATTCGAGGTCCTTCATATTGTACTGCGTCATGACCTCGGTCTGGGGCGTCTTGTACAGCGGGACAAAGTCACTTATGTTCCCCGGGGCGATCACGACGCCGGCGGCATGCATCCCGGCGTTGCGGTTCATCCCTTCGAGGACCAGCGACGCTTCGATCAGCGTGCGGATCCTGGGGTCGGCGCTCTCCGCGACCCATTTCAGGTCCGGAACGGTCTCGAGCGCCTCGGCGAGGGGGCGGACCTTCCCCTGCTCCACCGGGATCTGTTTCGTAATCGATTCGAGCGTGCTGAGGGGGATCCCGAGCACCCGGCCCACATCCTTGAGTACCGCACGCGAGGAGAGCGTTCCGAAGGTGATGATCTGCGACACGGAGTCCTGGCCGTATTTCTCCCGGACATATTTTATCACCATCTCCCGCTTGTTGTCGGAAAAGTCGACGTCGATGTCCGGCATGCTGATCCTGTCCGGGTTCAGAAACCTCTCGAACAGGAGGTCATACTTGATCGGGTCGACATTCGTAATGCCGAGCGAATAGGACGCCACGCTCCCTGCGGCGCTTCCCCGGCCGGGACCAACGTACACACCCATGGCGCGCGCGGCGCGGATGAAATCCTGGACAATGAGGAAATACCCCGCATACCCCATCCGTTTGATGACCGCAATTTCGTGCTCCAGCCTCTCTATCAGCGGTTGGTCTGCTCCCGGGTACCTCCGGGCAAAGCCCTCCCGGGTGAGGTTCTCAAAATGCTCGTCGAGAGTCGCGGCCCCCGCGCCTTCAGGGATCGGGAACTTCGGCATATGGTTCCGGCCGAGTTCGAGCTTCACGTCGCATTTCTCAGCCACTTCAAGTGTTGATTCAAGAGCTTCAGGATAATCTTTGAACAGCTCATACATCTCCGCCGTTGTCCTGAAGTAAGCCTGATCGGTCTGGTAACGGAATTGCGTATAGTCGGGGGTGTTCGTGCTGCTTGCGTCCGGGATCAGCAGCATGATATTGTGGGCGAGCGCGTGCTCGTGCTTCAGATAGTGGACATCATTTGTGCAGATAAGCTTGAGGCCGAGATCCCGGGCAAGCCGCGGCGCCTTCTCCCGGATGGTTTTCTCCCGATCGATTCCATGGTTCTGGATCTCGATGTAAAAATCTTCTCCGAATATATCCTTGTAAATACGGGCTGCTTCGTAGGCCTCTTCGTCCCTCCCTGAAGCAAGATGTGCAGATACCACGCCCCCAGCGCAGGCTGAGAGGGCGACGATCCCTTCGCTGTGCTCCCGTAGCGCATCGGTGTCAATCCTGGGCTTGTAGTAGAATCCTTCGAGGTGGGCGATGGTAGTGAGCTTGAGGAGGTTTCTGTAGCCGGTCTGGTTCTTGGCCAGGAGGACGATGTGATGGTAGCTCGCGCGCTTCCCTCCCGATTCAGTTTCCTGCCGCGATTTTTCAAAACGGCTCCCTTTTGTCACTATATAGGCTTCCACGCCGATGATCGGTTTGATTCCGGCCTTCGTCGCCTTTTTATAAAACTCGACCGCCCCGAACAGGACCCCGTGGTCCGTCAGTGCGACGGCCGGCATGCCGTCTTCGGCGGCGGCATGGACAAGGTCCTCGATGCGGCAGGCCGCATCCAGGAGGCTGTAGTGCGAGTGATTGTGCAGATGGACGAATTGTGACATTTGGGCTCAGGTGTTAAACGTCATTCTAGAGAAGACACATGGAAAAATCAAGAGCAGGCGGGATCTACTTATGAACATCTTGTGCAACGAGACGGACTGGCGGAGGTAAGAGACCTCATGCCACGATTCAAAGAGGATGGTGCAAACGGCGTCAGCGACTGGAATTCCTGTCTTTCGCCTCAGGAGAAATTAAGGGCGAGCAGTTTCATTTCGGTCATCTCTTCGATTGCGTAGCGGACGCCTTCCCTCCCGATCCCCGATTCTTTCACGCCGCCGTACGGCATATGGTCCACCCGGAACGAAGAGGCATCATTGATGATGACGCCCCCCACCTCGAGTTCGCGGTATGCGTAAAACATGTCCGCGGCGCTGTTGGTAAATATCCCGGCCTGCAGTCCGTAGGCTGATGTATTGACACGTTCAACGGCGTCCCTGAACTCCGAGAAGCGGTCCACCGTCACGAGTGGCGCAAATGCTTCCTGGCAGCTCACCTTCATCTCCGGAGTCACATCCACGAGCACCGTTGGTTCAAGAACTGCTCCCGTTCTTCCGCCACCGCACAGAACCCGTGCTCCCGCCTCTTTTGCTTCCAGGATCCAGGATTCGACCTTGCGTGCGGCCTGTTCATCAATCATGGGACCCACCACCGTGCGCGGATTGGCCGGATCACCGACAGCGACAGATTTGGCGAGCTTCACGAGCTGATTGGTAAAGACCTCCGCAACTGATTCATGCACGTAGATCCGTTGTACCGATATGCATGATTGGCCCGCATTTCCAAATGCTCCCTGCACTATGCTTTTCAGCGCCTGGTCAAGTCTGGCATCCGCGCAGACAATGACTCCGGCATTTCCCCCCAGCTCGAGGAGGACTTTCTTCCTCGCCGTTCGTGACTTGATCCCCCATCCGACTACGGGACTTCCAGTGAAACTGATGAGCTTAACCCGTTTGTCCGTAATGAGTTGCTCTATTTCACTTCCCATGCAGGGTACGACGTTAATTGCCCCCGGGGGAAGCGTCGTCTCTGTGAAAAGTTCGGCGAACCTGAGAGCGGTCCGGGGTGCGTTGGATGACGGTTTCAGGACAACTGTGTTGCCCGCCGCTATTGCCGGGCCGAGTTTGTGGGCAACAAGGTTGAGCGGGTAGTTGAACGGAGTTATGGCGCCGATCACCCCCAGTGGAAACCTGCGGATGATGGCGGTACGGTTTCCGTGTTGCGGCACGACGTCGAGCGGGAGCACCTGTCCCTCGATCCTCCTGGCCTCCTCCGCAGATGTTGCGATCGTAAACACGGCCCGGTCCGCCTCGGCACGGGAGTAGGAAATGGGCTTTCCGGTCTCCTCCGTGATGAGCTGGGCAAACTCCTCTCTCTTTTCCGACAGTGAGCGGGAAACGGAGTCAAGGGCGGCACCCCGTTCATACTGAGACAGGTTTTTTGTCAGCTGAAACGCCGCGTCCGCGGCCCGTATGGCGTCGTCGATGTCGCGCGATGTCGCCTGACAGACTTCGCCGGCATCCCTGTTGTCGAACGGATTGAACACCTTTCTCTTGATGCTCGTCTGGCGCCATTCGCCGTTGACAAGTATCTTCATGGCTTCCATGCCGGCTCCTTTGAAGTGAGCATCCCCATGACTGTTTCCAGCAGCTCTTCCCTCGGGACGATCATCCTTGTTCCCGTCTTCCGTTCCTTGATCTCGATGTTGCCGTTGGCAAGGTTCTTTTCTCCCACGATCACCTGGTACGGCATGCCGAGAAGATCTGCGTCTTTGAACTTGAACCCGGGGCTCGTCTCCTTCCGGTCGTCGTAAAGAACATCCACTCCTTTCCGGCCGAGTTCGCTGTAGAGCGCTTCGGCTGTTTCCGTCACCTGAGCGCTCCGGGCGCCCACCGCGATGAGATGGATGTCGAAGGGGGCGATGGCCCTGTCCCAGACTATGCCGTTCTCATCATGGTTCTGTTCGATGTGGCACGCGACGATCCTGTCGATGCCGATGCCGTAGCTCCCCATGATGATGGGAAGTTCTTTCCCGTTTTCGTCGAGAAACTTCGCGCCGAGCGCATCTGAGTATTTCGTGCCGAGCTTGAATATGTGCCCCAGTTCGATCCCGCGCACGATCCTCAGCTTCCCACCGCCGTTCGGCGAGGTCTCCCCTTCCTGGACCGTGCGCAGGTCGTGGTACCCGTCGATCGCACAGTCCCGTTCCAGGTCGATATTCCTGATGTGGAAGTCGTTTCTGTTCGCACCGCTGAGGAGCCCGTTGGCCCCTTTTAGACGGTTGTCGGCCAGTATCGTGAAGCCTTTGAGTCCGACCGGACCGATCGATCCACCGTCGGCACCCGTGAGCTCCTGGAGCTTCTCCCCTTCGATCGGGCGGACTTCGGCACCGAGGACCGACATGAGCTTCGATTCGTTAAGCAAGTCGTTCCCCATCATCAGGACGAGCACCGGCCTGTCTCCTCCCCAGTACACGACGGATTTTGCAAGCAGACTTGGGTCCACGTGCAGGAAAGCCGTCAGCGCATCGATCGTCTTGACTCCGGGGGTGTGTATTTCTTCCATCCTGGCGTCGCCGGGGACGCGCAGCGCGCCCGGGACTACCGAAGTGGCAACTTCCAGATTTGCGGCGTACGAACCGTCCTCCGAGAGGGCGATGACATCCTCCCCGGAAGGAGACTCCATCATGAATTCCTGGGAGCCGGTCCCCCCCATCGCCCCGCTTGAAGCCCCCACGACGAAGAAACGGAGCCCGCATCGCGTGAAAATCCGCCTGTACGCTTCCGCGTGGAGGTCGTATGCCCGGTCCAGCCCTTCCCATGAGCGGTCAAGCGTGTAGCTGTCTTTCATCATGAACTGGCGCCCCCGGAGCACCCCCGAACGGGGGCGGGGTTCGTTCCGGAATTTGGTCTGGATCTGGTACCAGATCTGCGGCATCTCCTTATACGAGGAGATGTGGTTCTTGGCAAGCCAGCAGATCACTTCCTCATGCGTTGGTGCCAGGACAAGGGGGCGGTTCTTAACGTGGAAGAGTGTGTCGCCGAACGCCTTGACCCTCCCGGTCTGTTCCCAGAGCTCGATCGGGCTCAGTGCAGGGAGGATGAATTCCTGTCCGCCGATCCGGTCCATTTCCTCCCGGACGATACGGGTGACCTTTCCGATGACTCTCTGTGCCAGAGGAAGATAGACGTACACTCCCGCCGCCAGCGCGCGCACCATTCCGGCGCGGATAATCAGCTGGTGGCTTGGAATAGCGGCGTCAGCCGGAATCTCTTTGACGGTGGGAATAAAACTCTGACTCAGGCGCATGAAATGTGGTGTTCTGTAGGGGTTGTCGACCGCGAATACAAAAAGGTACGAATTAACTGGAAGAGAATCCAGACGGGCGCCGAGCAACAGATCATTCCCCCTTTGTGGTGGACTCGGGATTATGCTCAGTGTGAGACTGCGTCTTCTTCTGCACGCGCCAGTAGGTTCCTCCTCCCCCTTCCCTGGCCATGAACCCATGTTCCACCAGCGAACGCCGGAGTGTCGCTGTGTCCGCACTGTAGCGCGCAAGGATCTGGTTCACGCGCTTCTCGGGGTACTTCACACCGTTTTCGAACTCTTCCAGTATGTGCCTGAGTATGACAAGGAATTTTTTCTCCTGGACCGGAAAAGCCTTGATCCGGCCGTTCGCGTCGGAGAACGTTCCCAGGACCTTCCGGTCGTAGGCGTCCACGTCCATTCCGACTGCTAGTCCCGGCAACGTCTCTTCGTGAAGTATCTTTTTTGCCATCCCGGCGAGCGCCCCCGTATGCAGCTCGTAGATGCTGTAGTAGCCCTCAGCGCGGGCGGAGACGAGACCGGCCTGCCCGAGTTTCGAAAGATGATGGGAGACCGTCGACTCT
>DASVIU010000355.1:0-4476 GCA_036386275.1 Bacteroidota bacterium
GATCAACATGAGCATGACCGCAATGACTTCCCTCACCACCAGGTGGGGAACAGTCATGACCATCTCCTCTTCCTCTTTCCGGACGCGCGCCGAGGTCCGTCCCTTCACGAACGCAACGCGCTTCGGGACCGCCCTTGAATCAGAGTTCTTTTCCAGACGAAAATCAGCATTCATAGTTCCACCGATGTATCAGTTCGACATTCCGTGCATGCACCCCCAGGGCGCAGGGGCGCGTGTACGCTAAACTCCGCCGTCTTTCCGCACGCGCCAGAAGTGGATCCCCATCAGGACCATGGCGGCAACCGGGAGGACGAAGCAGTGCAACACGTAGAAACGGACAAGCGCGTTTTCTCCCACGATATTCCCGCCGAGGAGCAGGTACGAGATCCGTTCGCCGAGGCCGAAGGGGACCGATCGGACCATGTTTGTCCCCACGGAGATTCCCCAGTACGCGAGCTGGTCCCAGGGGAGCAGATACCCGGTATAGCTGAGCAGCACCGTAAAGACGAAGAGGATGACGCCGATGACCCAGTTGAATTCCTTCGGGGGGCGGTAGGAGCCAGTGTAGAAGACCCGGAGCATGTGCAGGAAGACCATTGCCACCATCGCGTGGGCCGCCCAGCGGTGCATATTGCGGAGGAACTGTCCCGACGAGACGACGAACTGAAGGTCCTTCATGTCACCGTATGCCTGCTGAACCGAGGGGCGGTAATAGAGCATCAGGAGCGCCCCCGTCAGTACGAGCACGATGAACAACCCCGCCGAAAGCCCTCCCAGTCCCCACGTGTACGTGAACTTGACCGACCGTTTCCGGACCTTGGTCGGGTGCACGTGGAGGAAGAAATTGTAGAATACCGCCTCCGCCCTGGTCCGGTTGGACAGGGGAAGGCCGTGGCGGAAGACGGACCGCCATGCCTGGGACCGGGTGAGTGCACGGAAAGATTCCTTCACTGGATCTCCTTCAACAATAGTAAGCGACGTTGCCGGGAAACGATAGCGTATGTCAGACCTTCAGCGTGGCCTCTTCACCGACGACCAGCGCCTTGTCGATGACAAGCTGGCCATGGTCATCCAGGGACATCGCATACCGGGGGAGTGACCGGGGGGCCGGCCCTGCGATCACATTCCCCTCCCGGTCGAATTTGCTCCCATGGCAGGGACAGGCCACGATCCCTTCCTCCGCCTTCCAGTTCGCGATGCACCCCAGATGCGTGCATGTGGCCGAAAGGGCGTAGAAATAGCCTTCCTTCGCCCGTACAATAAACACCTTCTGCTCCTTGTCGAGCGTAACGCTTCCCGGCGGATAGGACTCCGGCATCCCCGCTTTGAACCGTGTCGGGGGCTCCTTCACGACGTTCGGAGAAAGATATTCCGTGCTCAGCACTCCACTCCCCACCGCCGCCATACCGATCGCACCCGCGCCGATCAGTTCGAGAAAATGCCGCCGCGTGAAGGAGTCTGCCGGACGCTTCGCCGGGTCGGTAGTCCGTTCGTCTGACTGGGCCATATCAGTCTGCTCCGTTTGTACGTTCATTCGATCGTCATCGGTTCAGAAGCCGTGTAGGCTTCCATCGTGATACACGCGACGGGACACCGCATCGCGCACAGCCCGCACCGTATGCACAGGTCTTCGTCCTTGATCATCACGGCGCCGGCCCCGGTCTCCGAACTGCCGGCAATCGCAATCCCGGACATCTCCCCGGCAAGCGGGCCGTCCGCCTCGATCCGGTCGGAGGAGACAAGCTCAATGCAGCTCTCCGGACAGATGTCGGAGCACATGCCGCACAGGATGCATTCGCTGCCGGTCTCTTCGCCGGACTCGTTGAATATGGTATTCTCCCAGCAGTGAAGGCACCGGGCCGCCTCCCGGCGGGCCTCGTCTTCCCCGTATCCAAGCTCGATCTGCGAGACGCCGACGCGCCGATCGATGGGGAGCGCGGGAATCGGGACGCGGCACTGCTGTTCGTATCCCCATGGCCGGCGGTACGCCTTCGTGTTCGCGACAACGATCTCGATCTCACGTTCATGGAAGGCAAGCTCCACGCGGGCATCCGAGCCACCCCCCAGAGACGCATGAATCGATTGCGCCGCCTTCTTGCCGTTGGCGACCGCATCGATCGCATTGCGGGGACCGAAGGAGACATCCCCTCCGGCGTAGACCCCCGGGGCTGTCGTGGCAAGGGTTTTCGGGTCAACTTTGATCGTGCTGCGCGGCGTCAGCTCGATACCGTCTTCCGGACGGACCCACGAAAGGTCCGACGACTGCCCGATGGCCATGATGATGGTATCGGCATCCATCACCTCGCCGGATCCGGGCGCGAACTGCGGGTTGAACCGTCCCGTGGCATCGAAGACGGACGTGCATGCGACGGTCTCCAGCCCGACGACCTTCCCTCCGCTCCCCAGGATCCTTTGCGGACCTCTCCGGGTGTGAATCCGGATGTGTTCCTCCTGCGCGTCGTGAATTTCTTCCCTGGAAGCAGGCATCTCCTTGATGTCTTCGAGGCACACCAGATGGACTTCCTTCGCCCCGAACCGGATCGCAGAACGGGCGACATCGAGCGCTTCCGCCACCTCGGTCACCGGGCCGACATCGGCTTTCTCCTGGCGTGCCGCACTGCGCGCGACATCGATGGCAACGTTCCCTCCCCCGATCACGATAACCTTCCTTCCAAGCTCCACCCGGTAGCCGAGGTTCATGTTCAGGAGAAAGTCCACCGCACGGAGCACCCCGTCAAGCTCCACCCCCTCAACGCGCAGGTCGCGGCTCTTGTGTGCACCGATGGCCACGAAGACGGCCCTGTAGCCCTCCCCGCGCAGATCGGACAACGTAAAGTCACGGCCGATCGCCGCATTCACCTTGAGGTCGACCCCGAGGCTGAGGATTGCATTGATCTCGAGCCGGATGAGTTCCCTCGGGAGCCGGTATTCCGGGATGCCGAGCCGGAGCATCCCTCCGGCGACCGACTGGGCCTCAAAGACCGTCACCTCATATCCGAGGAGCGCCAGGTCGTGTGCGCAGGAAAGCCCCGCCGGACCCGCGCCGACAACGGCGACCCGGATGCCGTTCTTCCGGACCGATTTGCCGAACACTTCTTTCAGCCGTTCCAGATCCACCATGCTCTCCACGCCGAACCGCTCGCAGACAAACCGCTTCAGCGCACGAATCGCAATCGGTTCGTCGAGCTTCCCACGGCGGCAGGCGGTTTCGCAGGGAGCCGCACAGACGCGCCCGCAGATCGAGGCAAACGGATTCGGCCTGCGGGCGACGTGATATGCTTCGCGGAACCGCCCTTCCTCGATGAGTCCGACATAGCGCCCGGCCTCCGTGTGCACAGGGCACCCGACCATGCAGGGGAAGTTGGCGTCAAGCCACGCTGTATCGACGAACCGTATCTGTTCGGGCATGGATCTCCTGGCCGGTGTTACTTGTGAATCTCAAAGTCCGCGGTGGCGTTCTGTTTCTCCGGCACCTCGACCGTCACGTCCTGCCCTTTGAGCTTCTCGTGCCAGATCTTCAGCGTGTATTTCCCGGGGGGAACATCCTTGATGGCGTAGCTCCCGTCTTTCGCACTCACGGCAAAGTAGGGGTTCTCAAGCACGACAATGTACCCCTCCATTTCGGGGTGGACGTTGCACAGGAGCGTGACGTTGCATCCCGGATCTTTGAACGTGTACGACTTCGTCTGTCCCTTCGGCCAGGATCCGAGGTTAAACTTCTCGGCACACTTGTCGGGAGAAAACACGTTGTGGAGCACGTCGTCGCTGTTAAGAAAATCGACCGTCGTGCCTGCGAGCACCGGCATGACGTGCGGGATGAACGTCATGTTTTTCTGGTCCATCCGCTGGTGTTCTTTGGGGGCCGGGAATGTCTTCCCCGGGACTTTCTCGATATAGATGACGGCGTCACCGCCGTTCTTAGCTCCCTTCGCTTTCACGGTGCCGACGATCCCGCCAGCCGGGGCCGGCTGCACGCTGCAGAATGCGAGGGTGATGCCGATGATGATGCTCGTGATTTTCTTCATGATGTCACTCCACTGTATGTTGGTAATGTGCGACGACGGATGCTGTTTGCCTTCCGGATGTCATTATATCCCGAGCGTCAGCGCCAGACTGACGGTCCCGGGCTGGAGACTTATCTCAGGGATTGACTCACCTGTATCGGTGTAATTGACGGCCCCCTTTCCCGCAAAACTTGCGCGGAGCGTCAGCTTCACATTGGGGCGAATCAGGAACACGACTCCCGGGACGATCTGTTGTTCGCTGAAGGAAACCACAGAGTTGCCGGTGCCCCCGATATCAGGCGTCTGACTGCTCCACGACTCATAGCGGATCCCGGGAAGGAGCCACGGAAACACGACATAATCGAGTTCGGCGAACCACACGGTCGTGTTTGCTGCAATACCTGTCGCCACCAGCCCATCGTTGGGATCTGCCGGATCATGCACCATGAAGGGTTGGTTGTCATGGCGGATC
>DASVIU010000356.1:0-1653 GCA_036386275.1 Bacteroidota bacterium
CCGATGACTTGTGGCCTGAGGGGAAGCTCGCCTTGCAGATGGCGCGATTTGAGGAGAACCCATCGCTTGAGGTGGTCGTCGGGCGTGTTCAGTACTTTGTCCTTACGCAAGCCCCAACCGGACAGACCGAGTTTATCCCTTTTCAGGCCCCCACCTTGAGTGCGAACCTCGGCGCAGGGATATACAAAAAGTCTGTCTTCCAGAAGCTCGGAAATTTCGATGCGGAATTTCGTTTCTGCGAAGATATAGACTTCTTCCTCCGGATTCGCGAGAAACGAGTCGCTATGCTCGTCGTGGACGCCGTCACCCTTTTCTATCGCCTCCATGATGCCAATATGTGCCGTGAGCGCACAAAGAGAAACGAAGTTTTCCTAAGGGCGCTCAAGCACTCCCTGGACCGCAGGCGAGAGGGGAGCCAGCCCCAACCCGGGTCGTTGTCCGCTCTGACCAAAGAACTACCGAGGAAACCATGATCAGCGCCCCGCTGGCAAGTGTTGTTGTTCCTGTGCGGAACGGTGAGCGGTTCCTTCGTGAAGCCCTCGACAGTGTGTTCGCCCAGACGTACCGGCCGCTCGAAGTCATTGTTGTGGATGATGGATCAACGGAGGCAACTCCGCTTGTGCTGGAGAACTATGGCGATTCGGTCAGAGTCCTGATACAGAGTCATCAGGGATTGCCAGCCAGCCGCAATCGAGGCATCAGCTCGGCGAACGGCGAGTATGTCTCCTTCCTTGCGCATGATGATCTATTCACTCCGGACAAACTTGAGCTCCAAATTGGGTATCTGCTGGATCACCCGGAAATCCAGTTCACGGTATCCCGGATCAAGTTCTTCCTCGAACCAGGCTGTGCAATCCCCAAAGGGTTTCGGCCGGAGCTGCTGGAGGGCAACCATGTGGGTCGGATCCCTGAAGCCCTGGTTGCCCGCAGGTCACTGTTTGAGTCCGTGGGTCTGTTTCGCACAGATCTGAAGATAGCCGATGACGTGGATTGGTTTGCGCGATGCAAAGACCGGGGCGTGCCGATGGCGGTCCTGCCACAGACATTGCTTCACAAACGAGTCCACGGCACAAATCTCTCCTCGGATGTGACAGCGAATAATGCGGAGCTCCTGGCACTTCTCCGGGATTCGATCCGGCGGCAACACACCTCGAAAGAAGACACCGCTGCCGACACGCAAAGAAGGAATGGGCCTACATGAAAGGTGTCAGTGTCATAATCCCCGCCTACAATGCGGAACGATATATCGCCGTGGCACTGGAAAGTGTTTCAGGTCAGTCACGTCAGGTTGCGGAGATTATTGTGGTTGACGATGGCTCAACAGACTCAACGGTAGAAGTCATCCGGGAGGGTGGAGGCTCGATTCGTCTCATAAAGCAGGATCATACCGGGGCAGGGGCGGCAAGGAATTTGGGGGTTCGTTCGGCCCAAGGGGAATACCTGGCTTTCCTGGACGCCGATGATCTCTGGGAGCCCGAGAAGGTTCGTGCGCAAACGGACGTGTTGATGACAAAGCCAGCCGTTGATATGGTTTTCGGTCACGTTCGCCAATTCATCAGTCCGGAATTGGATGAAAGCGTGAAAAGCAGGCTCGAATGTCCAGAGGCAGCGATGCCGGGGTACCATGCGGGGGCAATGTTGATACGAAGAGAA
>DASVIU010000357.1:0-5334 GCA_036386275.1 Bacteroidota bacterium
ACGCACAGGGGGCGCGCGACGTACAGTGCTCCCGCGACGCGGGAGCTGCTCCAGGCAATGCCGGAGCTGAGGCTCACCGCCGATTTCTCCCACTGGTGCTGCGTCCACGAATCTCTGCTTGCCGATCAACCGGAGGCGGTAGGGCTTGCCATCGAACGGACCGACTACATTCACGCACGGGTTGGGCACATCGAAGGACCCCAGGTGAGCGATCCCCGGGCTCCCGAGTGGAGAGCCGAGCTGGAGGCACATATGGGGTGGTGGCGACGGATCGCCGGGGCGCACCGCGCGGCCGGGGCGGAGGAGTTGATTGTCTGCCCGGAGTTCGGACCGGCACCGTACTTGAGCCTGCTCCCCTATTCCCGGATGCCGGTCGCGGACCTGTGGGAGATCACGCTCTTCATGAAGGACCTCCTGAGGGAGAACCTCGGATGAAGAGGAGAACTTATTAAGGACGGCACGCCATGATCACAGCCGATCTCAATCAGATCGCCGGCCGCTCCTACCCGGCCGGGCGAAGGACGCAGAACCTCGTCGGGGGGGCTTCCCCGATTCAGGCGACGAATTTTTCTCTTGGATTTGTCACGCTCGAGCCTTCCGGCGGACAGGTCCCCTGGCACAACCAGGAGCAGGAGGAAGTCTACTTTATCGTCGAGGGGACCGGTGAGATGTGCCTGGGGAAGGAACGGAGGACGGTCCAGGGAGGCCAGGCGGTCTATATCCCGTCAGGTGTTTTCCACCAGCTCACGAACACCGGTCCGGCTCCGATGAGGATGATCTATTGCTACGGACCCGCCGGGGACGTCGCGCACTGGCGGCAGGAGCTGGACGGGACATTGCCCAGGGCGGGGATATCCGCTCCCCCGCTCCCCGACGGTGCAGCACCCCAGTGTACTTCAGCACCACATCTGTGATTCCTTGCGACAACGCACTGCTCCTCCCGGTTCGGCACGGGAAAGGAGCGATTCCCGGAGAAAGCACATGCAGACAATGAAGACCCATACCGTCGGGATCGTGATGAACGGCGTGACCGGGCGGATGGGGATGAACCAGCACCTCCTCCGCTCCGTCACGGCGATCATCAAACAGGGAGGCGTGAAAATCGGAGACGGGGAGCGGATCATGCCCGATCCGATACTCGTCGGCCGCAATGCCAACAAGCTCGAAGCTCTCGCGGCGCAGGCGGGGATCGCACGGTGGACGACGGATGTCCCGTCGGCGCTCGCGGACCCGCACAACACGGTCTACTTCGATGCGCAGGTCACCAACCTCCGGGTGCTCGGCGTCCGGGAAGCGATCGCGGCGGGGAAACACATCTACTGCGAGAAACCCACCGCGCTCACAACCTCCGAAGCGTACGACCTGTACGTGCGCGCTAAAGCGCGCGGTGTGAAACACGGGGTGGTCCAGGACAAACTCTGGCTCCCCGGACTCCTGAAGCTGAAGATGCTGATCGACACGGGTTTCTTCGGGAGGATACTCTCCGTCCGCGGCGAGTTTGGCTACTGGGTCTTCGAGGGAAACCCGGTCCCGTCACAGCGCCCCTCATGGAACTACAGGAAAGAGGACGGCGGCGGGGTCATATTCGACATGCTCTGCCACTGGCGCTACGTGCTCGACAACCTGTTCGGGAACGTCACGTCGATATCGTGCCTCGGCGCAACGCACATCCCCGACCGGTGGGACGAGCAGGGGGTCCACTACGAAGCGACAGCCGATGACGCGGCGTATGCGACGATGCTTCTGGCGAACGGTGTCGTGGCACAATTTAATTCGTCATGGACGGTCCGTGTGCGGCGGGACGACCTCCTGACGCTCCAGGTGGACGGGACGAAGGGGTCCGCCGTCGCGGGACTCCGCGACTGCGTGATACAGCCGTACGAGGCGACGCCAAGGGCGGTCTGGAACCCCGACATTCCCAGCCCGATCAACTACTTCGAGAACTGGACGCAGGTCCCCGGCGGCGACGAATACGACAACGCATTCAAGGTCCAGTGGGAGCTCTTTCTTCGCCACGTCGTGAAGAACGAGCCCTTCCGGTGGGGACTCCTGGAGGGAGCAAAGGGGGTTCAGCTCGCGGAGAAAGGGATGGAGTCGTGGCAGAAACGGGCATGGATTGACATCCCGCCGCTCGAAACAGGGGATGATTGACACGGTGGCCGACCCGGGCGTCATACTCGCAGAGGCGGCATACCGCGATATCAGGGGTGCCCGTTTCGAAGTGGCCGTGCTCCCCTGGGGGGCCACCGAACCTCACAACCTGCACCTGCCATACGGCACGGACATCGTGGAAACCGCGCAGATCGCGGCCGCCTCCGCACGGCTGGCCGCAGAAGCGGGTGCGCGCGTCACCGTGCTTCCCATCATACCGTTCGGAGTGAATACGGGACAGATGGACCTCCCGCTCACGATCAATATGAATCCGAGCACGCAACTTGCCATCCTGGAGGATGTCGCCTCATCGATCGACGCACATGGAATCCCGAAACTCGTCATACTCAACGGCCACGGCGGTAACGATTTCAAACAGATGATCCGCGAGATCCAGGGAAAACACAGGACATATCTCTGCACGCTCGACTGGTTCAAATCGGTCAACAGGGCCCGGTTCTTCGAGGAACCGGGAGACCATGCCGACGAGATGGAGACGAGCCTGATGATGCACGTCGCCCCCCAACTCGTCCTTCCGCTGGAGGAATCCGGACACGGCAGCGTGAAGGTGCACCGGATACGTGCGTTCCGCGAGGGGT
The DNA here is from genome assembly GCA_036386275.1 of Bacteroidota bacterium. GTDB lineage: Bacteria > Bacteroidota > Ignavibacteria > UBA10030 > UBA6906 > Fen-1273. Next base: position 2,751 of record DASVIU010000357.1, read on the forward strand.
GGGCGTGGGCGCCCCGCCCCTGGACAAGAGTCTCCGCCGATACCGGCGCAGGAGATCCCCGCAAAGCCACCGCTGAAAAAGGAAGCGCGTATTTTGCCGCGGTCACGCGGCTGATTGCGGATTTCCTGATCGAGCTTTCCGCGGCCGATACGAACGACCTTTATGTCTGACACATTGCTCGCCGCGGGAATCGACGGGGGCGCGACGCGCACCCGTGCGGTCCTCGTCGCCGCAGACGGAACCATCGCGGGGTTCGGCACAGCGGGGCCCTCAAACTACGACAACGTCGGCGAGGCGGCCGCCTCGGAGAACATTCGTGACGCGGTCGGGGCAGCCCGCAGAGATTCCGGCCGCTCTTTGCCGGCGGTGGCGTCGATGTTCCTCGGAATGGCGGGGGTCGTCTCCCGCACCGACAGGGAAACCGTACGGAGGATGGTCCTCGCGCATGCACTCGCCCCGCCTGAAGCCATCACCGTCGATCACGACATCAGGATCGCCCTCGCCGGCGGACTTGAAGGACGTGAAGGGATTGTCCTCATCGCGGGGACCGGTTCGTCGACGTACGGGAGGAGATCGGACGGACGCAACCACCGGACCGGGTGGGGATTCCTCCTCGATGACCGGGGCAGCGGATACTTCCTCGGTCTCCAGGCGATGATCGCGACGGTCATGGAGGCGGACGGGAGGGGGTCGCCAACCGTACTCAGCCACGTCGTCAGGGAACGGTTCAGATTCAGCGATATTGACGACATACTACGCATCGTCTATCACGACAGGGTACCTGTCGCGGGGATCGCCTCGCTCGCCCCCGACGTCATCGGGGCCGCGGGGGACGGCGACGGGGTGGCGGAGAGGATACTCGAAGAGGGCGCACGCGAGATCACCCGGATGGTGGCAATCGTCGCGGAACGGGTCGAGTTCAGCGGGGAGTTTCCGGTCACGATGACCGGGGGACTCGTTGATCACCCGGGACTTTACCGTGATCTCATACACGCGGGGATCCGCAGAGAAGTCCCCGGTGCGGCGATCGTGGCACCATCATTCCCCCCCGTGATCGGGGCTGCGCTCCTCGCACTCGAGGGAGCGGGGGTTCCGCCGACGGGCCCCCTCGTCGAGAAGCTGAAGGAACAGGTCCGGTTGCTCCCTGCAGTACCCGGAGACAGCCAGGGAAACCCCTCCAGAGCCCAATGAACAGGGTATGATTCCGCTCTCAAGTCTCGTTTCGCGAATCGACATCGCCGCAGGGAGTATCGACGGTTGCCCCGTCACGCGCCGTACGCTCAGCCAGATGAAGGACTCGTTCGCCGACAGAGAATCGTGCGACGCGATGCTCCGCCTGGGCGACCCGGTCCTGTACACCGTTTCGACGTTCGAATGTGGTGAGGGGGCCGGGGAGCTTCACTGCGGGCTCGGCGTGATCCACCCCGGGCGAGTCGGGGAAGAATACTTCATGACGCGGGGACACATCCACGCCCGGAGAGAAGCACCGGAACTCTACGTCGGCCTGCGGGGAAGCGGCATCATGCTCATGCAGCGCGAGGACGGAAGCGGGAGTTCCACGGCTGAACTCGCGGGCGAGTGTCTCGTTTACGTCCCCGGGAATACCGCCCACAGGACCATCAACACCGGGGACGAGCCTCTCGTGTATCTCGGCATCTACGCCGCCGATGCCGGCCACGACTACGAGTCGATACGCATCAGGAACTTCACCGACGTCGTCGTCAGGCGGGGGGATCGCCCCTCGCTTGTTGCGCGCTCTGCATTCATCGCTTCACTGAAACCCTCTGGATAACAATGCCGCAGATCCCCGAATCCATCCCCCCCATCGGGCGTGTCACGCGCCCCTGGGGTTCGTTCCGACAATTTGCAAACAACCGGGAGGTCACAGTCAGTCTCATGAGCGTGAGCCCCGGTCAGCGCCTGAGCCTGCAATCGCACCGGGGGCGTGCGGAACTCTGGATCGTGCTCGACCCCGGAGCGGTCGTGCAGGTAGAGGATGAGATACTCCAACCGGAAACGGGCGCAGAGATCTGGATCCCCGCCGGAGCGAAGCACCGGCTCTCCAGCGCGGGGGGGACTGTACGCGTCCTGGAGGTGGCATTCGGGGACTGGCAGCAGGAGGACATCACGCGGTACGATGACGACTACCACCGCCCCGCAGAGGGGGAGAAATGAAGCAGTTCCGACAGAGCACCCAGGAGCCTGCGCCCGCGCACCACGAGCCGGGGGATCCGGGGGCGTACGACATCTATCCTTCCTTCCCGATCGGGGCAGGGCGGATAGGTCTCGGGTTCGATGCGCTCGCCGGACGCATCATCAGTTCAGGCGTCTCCAGAGTCATTATCGACGGATTTGTCGGCGTCCTCTGGGAATGGTTCGCGTCCTCGCTCGAAGACGCACTCTCCAAACAAGGGGCGCCGGCCCACTTTTACTCCGCCGATCGCGCGCTGAAAAGCGAAGAGGAGATCATCCGGATGATCGGACCCTTTCTCGGGGGGGACGACCCCATTTTCGGAACAAGGAGCACACTCCCCCTCAGCGCGTTTTTCGATCCCCTGTTGCTGACACCCCCTCCCGCCAAGGG
>DASVIU010000358.1:0-2117 GCA_036386275.1 Bacteroidota bacterium
TCTTTTCTCCGGCCACCTTTGCTCCCTCCTCGAGTTTTGTTCTCTGTTCCGCCTGATACGCCATAATCTTTTCCTGCACCTGTGCGTCGGTCATCAACCGGGCGGCACTGTCGAGCCCCGCGTCCAGGACGCCGCGGATGAACGCATCCGCATTGATGGCGATCGAATCGCGGCCAAGATTGTGTCCGACATTGAGGCCGATACTATAGCTGAGTTTGTCCTTCTGGGTTTCGAGTTTCACCTTTTTGTCACCCGTCGTCTGACATCCGAGAAGAGCAAACGCGACGGCGGCAATCCAGAAACGATACATGAGGGGGTCCTTTCCATGGAAGAGTAAGTATCATAGAATGTACCGAGCCCGCGGCTCAGAAGCAACGCACTGTGTCAGATCCCGTCGAACACATTGTTGAGAAGGTCGCGGGCCCGGTCGAAATATTCACGGGGGACATAGAGATCCGCCCCCTGCGGGAGACCGAGCGCTCCCCCCGCTCCAAGAAACCCCGCATCGATCGACTGGATGATCGACGGGATGCTTTCGGCGTCAAGCGTCTGCCGGGCTCTCTCCGCGAACATCCGGTCCGGGAAATTCTTCACAAGCATCAGATCCACAGTCCCTCCTTTTCAGAGCGTCCGGCCACGGCCCGCGCTTCAGCTTTTCTTCTGCGCAAGGAACCGCTTCACCTTCTGCGTCGTTGTTTTCTCAAATTCGCGGTCACGGATGTAGAATTTCCGTATCTGCTTGAAAGGTGGAACCTCTTTGTTCACCGACGCGATCTCATCCCCGATCACCGACTTCATCAGCTCGGGGGTGATCTCCTTCCCCCGGGTTTCCGCGAGCTCGATGAATGCCTCCGCATCGACGACAACCTGCACGGCGATGATCTCCCCCTGCTTCGGATCATCTTCCCCGTACACGAGCGACTCCATGACGAACGGGCTCCGGTTCAGCAGGTCCTCGAGCTCCTCAGGATACACGTTCTCCCCGCTCTTGGAGATGATGACGTTCTTCATCCTTCCCATAATGTGAAGGAACCCGTCACTATCGATCCGCCCCAAATCGCCCGTCTTGAACCAGCCGTCCTCGAACACGTCCTTCGTTGCGGTCTCATTTTTGTAATAGCCGAGCATGACGTTCAGTCCCCTGGCCCAGATCTCGCCGATGCCGAAGTGGTCCGGCTCGGCGATCTTCAGCGTGACACCCGGGAGCGGGATGCCGGCGGAATCGTCTTTGAAGTTGTCAATCTGGTTCAATGTCAGGATGGGCGCAGTCTCCGTCAGCCCGTACCCCTGGACGAAATTGAACCCGAATTCACGCAACCCCCTTGCAACGAGAGGATCCTGTGCCGCCCCCCCCGCGATGAATAATCTGATAGACCCGCCAAACTTCTCGTGGATCTCTTTGAACACCGTCCGGCGGAAACTCTTCCAGCCGAACCTCTCCGCCACCGCGCCGGCCTTGATCAGGGGGCCGACGATCATGGAGGTGAGCTTCTTCTCCTGGATGGTCTTGTACACCCTTTTGAACATCTTGTCGTACAGGAGAGGCACAGCGAGGAGTATCGTTGCATGGACCTTCTGCAGATCATCCACGATCGTCTTGAGAGACTGGGCAAAATGGACGGACGCCCCCGAGTAGATGGGGCAGAGGAATCCGCACGTGCACGCATACGTGTGGTGGATCGGGAGAACCCCCAGGAACCGGTCTTCGGACGTAATCCGGATCAATTTCACCATTGCCATAAGGTTCTCCGCCAGGTTCCTCTGGCTGAGCATCACCCCCTTCGCCCGGCCCAGGGATCCCGATGTGAATATGATCTCCGCAAGATCTTCCGGATTGACCCGCGGAAGCTGTTCCGGAGAGCACCCCTGACTCCGCTCCAGGAGCTCCACCATCGAGAACGTCCGGTCTTTCTTCGCCGGTATGTCCATGTTGATGTAGAACTTCAGTTTCTTCATGGAGGTACGGCTCTCCCGCAGGAGCGGCTCGAACGCGTCCGAATAAATGACCGCCGTCGCGTCAGATTCGTGGAGGATGTTGAGTATCTCGTTGGACATCAGAGCCCTGTCCACGGGGACGACGACGTAGTTGAAGCACATCGACGTGAGGTACGCAAGGG
>DASVIU010000359.1:0-1726 GCA_036386275.1 Bacteroidota bacterium
AGCGTCGGGTCAAACTGCCCCCGGACCAGGAGGTCTTCAACCGTGTCGGTCCCCGCCGCCACGACGCCGTGGCGGAGCATGTACATGACACGCTCGGCCTTCCCGTAGTCGATCCACTTTTTTCCCATCCGGATGCCAATGAGCGGACCGGACCGGTCTTCAAATTGTGCGACGTGCATGGCGCCTCTCAGCGGGCGTTGATGGTTTCATTGAACCTGACGCCGACAGGATGCTGGGCCTCCAGCACCCGGTTCGGGTATGCGAGAACGCGCTCGCGGCGTTCCGGGTCGTCCCTCGTCAGTTCATCGATCCAGTGGACTCCATAGAGGACGTGGTTCACCTCATCCGCAAGAAGAAATTCCAGGAGCTGCACCGACCGGTTGTCCCCCCCTTCCTTCGCCTTCCTGATCCAGTCGCGGAGGTGCTTGCAGCTCTCGCTCTCAAACGTCATGTTGGAAAGCGCGAGGCGTTCCAGCGGGTCGGGCCTGTTCACATCCTGTTCCCACCCCCAGCAGCTTGTCTTGAACATGCCGACGCGCCCCCCCAGCTCCTCGAGCCTCCTCTGGACGATCTCGGCATGGCGGGCTTCGTCCCATGCCTGCCGGGCCATATCCAGCTTCATCTGCCAGGGGAGGCCGGGGAAATCCGCGAGTATCCTCCCCATTCGTTCCACCGTGATGAATTCGCTGTTCAGGAGATCGTGGAGCAGGTGCTGCTTCCCCTCCTGCGTGTCGAACGACCAGTTCTTCTCCGTGAACTCTCCGGGCCCGGCGATGATGTCCCACCGGGTGTCCCGGACCGGAAGGGCGCTGTAGTCATGGATCTTCGTGAACGAATATGTCCCGCGCACGCCGCCGGCTCCCGGGACCCCACCCTCCTCGCTCAGTTCCCGTGTGAGATCACGCTCCCACTTTCCGATCAGGGGATCCGCAGGAAGGCGGCTCATGACCTTTTCCGCCCACCCGCAATGATCCTTCTCCTCATCAGCGATGTGATGGAGTATGTAAACGGTCGGCTCGTCAGCCGGAAGCTCTGCCATGGCAATATGGCGCCTGTAGGCCTCGATCAGCGCCGGCTTCAAAACGCGATAAAGCCCCACCATCCGTTTCAGGTCCCCTTGCGCCTTCCAGACCGTTTCGATAAGCCGCACAACGCCGTCAGAGGGGGGAATGGCATGGAAATGCGCGGAACGCCCTTTCAGCTCGGGGATCCGTTTCCCGAGAAGGTCGGCGTGGACGGCGTCCTGATACATCTGCCGGCCGAATGCGATCTTGATCTCCGGGTCCACGATGGTGCAGGCCCAGCTCCCCATGAGCTCCATCATCTGAATCTCGAGGTACTGGTAGCGCCCGAGAAGCTCCAGATTACGCCGCACACTCAATGTTTCCGCCATACATCCTCCTCTTCTCAGTTCCCCGACGGACGTATCTGCGCGGGGAGGCTTTTGAACATGTTCATGCCGCCGGTGCTCCGGAACTCGTGCCCTCCGACAGACGCGGGGACGAAAAGCTGCATCCCGCGCCGGAGCGGGGTCTCGCCGCCGGCATGCCTCATTGACCCTTCTCCGCGAAGCACGATCAAAAGGAAGCAACGCTCCTCCGCTCCGCCGGTCAGGCTCCCCCTGACCTCGAGGCTCCGTCCCGCGAAGCACTCCGTCGTGTCGTACCCGAGAAGCTCGGATTCGGTGCTCTCCCCTTCGCTTCGGATGACACGGGGGCGGATGAGA
>DASVIU010000360.1:0-5710 GCA_036386275.1 Bacteroidota bacterium
TCGAAAGCTTCTCGAGTTCGGCTGCGAGCTTTTCGCTCCCCTTGAGCTCCTTGGTGTGGCGGCGTGAGGCCTGCTTTTTCTCCTCCTCCAGCGCGCGCATGCTGCCGCTGCTCGCCGGATAGGCGATCCCTTTCGGGATCAGGAAGTTGCGCGCATAGCCGTCGTTCACGTCGACCACCGTGCCGACCTGTCCCAGTTTCTCGTGCTCTTTGCGAAGTATCACTTTCATGGATGGTCCTCTTTAGAGTCCTAGCGAATGGAATCGGACACGAACGGCAGCATCGCGAGATGCCGCGCCCGCTTGATGGCTTTGACGAGCTGTCGCTGGTGTTTTGCGCAGGTGCCCGTGATGCGCTTGGGGATGATCTTCCCCTGCTCGGTGACGAAGCGCGACAGGCGTTTGTCGTCTTTGTAATCGATGTACACTTCTTTCGCGTCGCAGAACCGGCATGTCCGTTTCTTGCGGGGCATCTGGCTTTCCTTGTCGCGCCGTGGCTTCCTGGTGGTGATCAATGTCTGTGTCTCCCTTGTCAATCGTTGGTGTTTGGCGTTGGCGTTATGATTTCTTGTCTGCCGCGGGTTCCTTGAAGAGCGGTTCGCGGGGCTGCACGGGTGCCGGTTCCGCTGCGGGGGGGGCTGCAGCAGCCGGCTGGGCTTTCGCGCGCGCGGCAATCGCCTTCTGATCGAGCTGGATGGTGAGGAACCGGAGTATCATCTCGTCGAGCTGGAATGTGCGCTCGAGCGATGCGAGAAGGGGGGCGGGGGCGGTGAATTCGATGTTGACGTAGAAACCGTTCGTCTTCTTGTTGATGGAGTACGCCAGGCGCTTGCGTCCCCATTTGTTGAGGGCGTTCGCGGTGCCGCCGTTCTTGATGATCACGTCCTGCACGCGGCCGATGACGGCATCCACCTGCGTGTCGTCAAGCGACGCGTTGACAATAAACGTTGTTTCGTACAGCCGTGCTTTTTCCATGATATTGACCTCCCTGTGGACCGTTGATGGTGCGTGACCCTCCAGTACTCACCGGGCGGTGAACTGAAGAGTAGAGGAGTCCCTCTTGTGGTTTACGGAGTGTTGTACACTGTCATAGCGCGATCAATTCCTGATATGGCGAATGCCCGGGCGGCTTCCGCTGCCCGGCGGATCATCTCCCGTGCCGGAGCGAGTTCCTCTCCCGCGAATCCCTCGAGTACGAAATCGCGGCGTTCTTCTTTCGGGGGGAGCACATCCCTGCCGATGCCGCACCGGAGGCGGGGGACCCTGTCGGTCTCCAGCGAGCCGATGACAGAACCCAGGCCCCTGTGACCCCCGTCGCTCCCTGCCGGCCGTATCCTGATCGTGCCCAGGGGGAGCTGGAAATCGTCGAGGATGATGAGCGTGCGTCCGACAGAGGTCCCCGTCATCGCGAGGGCCTCTACGAGCGCCATCCCGCTCAGGTTCATGTACGTGAGGGGCTTCACAAGGTGTACGGTCACTCCCCCCTCCGTCGCGCGGGCGTAGTCGAACCCGCCGGGGCGTGGCGAAAAGCGGACGTGAAGTCCCGCCGAAATCTCATCCGCCACCATGAACCCCAGGTTGTGCCTCGTCCCTGCGTATCCGGGGCCGGGGTTCCCCAGGCCGACGATCATTGCCGGGTCCGGGCCAGAGTCCAAGGCAGATTCCAGGCCAGAGTCCGGGATTACTTCTTCTTCTCCTCTTTGGCAGCAGGCTTGGCTTCCTTCGCTGCAGGCTTTGCATCCTTTGTGGCGCCCTTCGCGTCACCCTTCGCAGGTTCCGCACTTTCCCCTTCTTCAGGCTTCTTCCCCTTGCCGACGACCTCGGGCTCTTTGACGCCTTCCTCCGCCACGGCGACGACTTCCGCCTCCTTGACCACCGTCGGCGGCAGCACGCTGACGACCGCGTTGTCGGCGTGATCTAGCACCGTGACGTTCGGGATTTTTACGTCGCGGACGTGGACCGAATGATTGATACCGAGATCCGTGATGTCGAGCTCGACCTTTTCAGGAATATCCTTCGGAAGGCAGGTGATCTTCAGTCTGTGGAGAATGTGCTGGACCATGCCACCGTCACGGACGCCCAGGGGGATTCCGCCTGTCAGGACGACCGGCACCTCGATCGTGAGCTTCTCGTCTTCCCTCAACCCCTGGAGATCGAAGTGCACCGGCCTGTCCGTCACCGGGTCGAATTGCACGTCGCGCAGTATGCACTTGCGGGAGGATCCGTCCTTCAGGCGAAGGTCGATGACATGTGTCGCGGATGTGAACACGATCGGATCAAGTCCGGGTTTCGGGACCTGGATGTTCAGGCATTTTTCTTCGCGCCCGTAGTACACGCCGGGGACCATTCCGGCCAGTCTCGTGTGCTTGGCATGTTTCCCGGTCAGTTCCCGGATCTCAGCTTGCAACACAAATTCAGACATTATCCCACCTTTCCTGACAGTGCGTGTACATTAACCCTTGTCGACATCAAAAAGAGAACTGATCGACTTGAACTTAAACGTGCGCTCGATCGCCTCTGCGAATATGAGGGCCACCGATTCCCCCGCGATCTTGGCCGAGCCTGTCGGGAGCGGGAGGGAGTCCGTCACAACGAGCCGTGTCAGCTCGGAAGCGTTGATCCTCTCGATCGCGCTGCCGGAGAGGACCGGGTGCGTACAGGCCGCAAAGACTTCCTTTGCCCCCGCGCTCTTCAGCGCCTTGACGGCATTGCAGAGCGTCCCGGCGGTGTCCACCAGGTCGTCAACGATCAGTATGTTTTTCCCGCGCGCCTCGCCGATGATGTTCATCACCTCGGCCTCGTTCGGCTTGGGACGGCGCTTGTCGATGACGATCAGGTCCGCTTCGAGACGCTTGGCGTATGCGCGGGCCATTTTGATTCCCCCCACGTCCGGCGACGCCACAGCCAGGTTCGCCAGCCGCATCTTCTTGAAATGCTTCACGAGTATCGCGGAAGAATACAGGTGGTCGACGGGAATATCGAAAAACCCCTGTATCTGCGGCGCGTGAAGATCCATCGTAATGACCCGGTCGGCACCCGCCTGCGTTATGAGGTTCGCCACGAGCTTCGCCGTGATCGACACCCGGGGCTGGTCCTTCCGGTCCTGTCTCGCGTAGCCAAAATAGGGGATGACGGCGTTCACCTTTCGGGCGGAGGCCCTCCGCGCGGCGTCAATCATGATCAGGAGTTCAAGGAGGTTCTCCGCGGGCGGGTTTGTCGACTGTACAATGTACACGTCGGACCCGCGGATGTTCTCCGTGAACTTGACCCATATTTCGCCGTCGCTGAACGTCTTGATTTCGCACTGGCCCAGCTCTTTTCCGAGCTCGCGCGAGATCTTCTCTGCCAGGGGACGGTTCGACCGGCCGGAAAAAACCTTCAGGATGCCCATACAATCCGATTGGAATCGAAGCCTGTAAAGATAACAAAAAGGAGCGTTTCCTGCAAGGCAAATTTTCCCCTTTATTGACATTTTGGCCGAATTTCAATATTCTTCTTGCATCAATATGATGTCTTTCCCGGACTTCCCTCTCAATCCCGATCAGGTGGTGATCGAGTCACCATTTTACCTCCGCAATGAGTCCGGAGACAGGATCGCGGGGGACTTGAGGTATGCCGAAGGCGGAACGGGGCTGCCGCTGCTCATCATCTGTCACGGATTCACCGCCCATAAGGACTGGGGGCCGTTTCCGTATTTCGGCCGCCGGTTTGCCGGTCTGGGCTTCGCGTCGGCGGTCTTCAATTTTTCGCACAACGGCATGGGGCTCGGTTCGAAGAGATTCAACGAGCTGGAGAAGTTCTCCCGCAATACGATCGGAAAGGAACTCGAGGACGTACGAGCGCTCCTCCGCGCAGCGGAAGAGGGAGGGTTCGGCGACGGGCGTATCGATCCGTCGAGGATCGGCATCATCGGCCACTCGCGGGGGGGAGGAGTTGCGATACTCTCCGCATCGAGAGAACCCCGCATCAGGGGGGTCGCGGCATGGTCGACCGTGGCCACGTTTCACCGTTACTCTCCGCATCAGCGTGATGCCTGGGAGCGTCAGGGGTTCCTCCCTGTGACAGTGAGGGGACTCAAGACACGCCTGAAATTCGGGATCGAAGTTCTCCATGACCTGGAAGCGAACAGGGAAGTGTATGACCTTCCCCGGGCGGTCCGGGCCCTCAAAGTCCCGCTCCTCCTCGTGCATGGCGTTGCGGATGTGTCCGTGAGGCCGGCGGAACCGGAATCACTGTACGCCGTGGCGGACCGGTCGAAGACGGAAATCGTCATGCTGGAAGGGACCGGCCACACATTCGGCGCCAAACACCCTTACAGGCTCGGCAGTCCCACCGTGGACCATCTTGTGGAGCTGACTGCGCGCTGGTTCCATATGTTCATCTGAGGAGAGGGTGCGTGTCCTGCAGGCACGGTTGCGGCATAACTTCACTTTATCGGGAGATGTAGTAATGAATGATTCATCGGAAATCGCGCTCGTAAAGACGACGGATTCTTCTCAGCCCCTCGTCCAGCTCTTCTGGGTGGGTCTCTTTGCGGCGGGGACGGCGCTTTCTGCCCGGCTGGAGATTCCACACCAGCCGGTCCCGTACACGTTGCAGACCCTCATGGTCCTGCTTTCGGGAGCGTTTCTCGGCCCGAGGAACGGCATGTTGAGCCAGCTGGCGTACGTCGCCGCCGGAATTCTGGGAGCCCCGGTGTTTGCGGGGGGAGCTGCAGGGATCGCGAGGATTCTGGGTCCTTCCGGTGGCTACATTCTCTCATTCCCTCTTGCCGCAGCTCTGGTCGGTTACCTTGTCAACAGGCGGCACTCGCTCATACAGGTGGCGCTCTCGATGGCCGCCGGGCTGGCTGTCGTGTTCACACTGGGTGCCCTTCACCTGTTCGCTTTCTACACGCACAGAATTGACACGGCGCTCGAAGCGGGGGTGCTGATATTCAGCTGGTGGGACCTCCTGAAGCTCTCTGCTGCGTCGATGATCTATTTTGAAATGGGGAAACGGTGGAGGAGACTCCCTCCCCCCCCGCAGAATCCGGGATAAGGGGGACTGCGAGTCACGCCTGGCACCAGCATGACTTTCAGTCTTTCCCTGTCTCGCGCCAGAATGAGAGCGCCCCCTGCCAGCGGCGATAGAGTTCGGCAGTCGCCCTGACTGTTCCGGCAGCGTACTCTGCGATCTCCCCGTACCGCTCCTGATCGACAAGCCGGGAAAAATCCGGCCGCCCCGGTTCTCCCCCGGGGCCCTCTATGCCGAATCCTCTGCAGTATGCCTCAAGCGTGAATTTCCTCGTCGCCCCGTAAAACGTCAACTGGTCCAGGAGGTCACAGTGCTCCCTGGCGCTGAACCGGTATGGGAGGAGGTTGCGGGAGGGGGGGATCCCCAGGAGGGCAGAGCGGAGCATAAGGAACGGGCAGTCGAACAGACGGCCGTTGAATGTGATGAGCCGATGGAAACCGGTCGCCGCCTTCCAGAACTCTGTGAGCATCTCCTCTTCGGTCGCCGGGATCATCTCCATCGGCCCGTCCCCGGGTTCAGCATGGCGACGGCAAGCATGCGCGCCGTGAGCGGTGCGAGGCTCATCCGGTGTAACACCTCTGCCGGATCCTCTTCCGCAGGCGCGCGCGCGGAGAGGTGTTCTTTTTCATCGAACGCCCCGGGAGGGGAAGGGAGCGTCACGATATCGAAGACGACCTCAGAAATCTTCCCCCTCAT
>DASVIU010000361.1:0-2158 GCA_036386275.1 Bacteroidota bacterium
TAAACGACCGGATCGATCCTTCCATAAGACCTGATCCGGAGCTTGTGGAAAGCACGATCGGGTTCTGGGTGTACATCACCTTGCGCAGTTTTTCGCTGATTTCGCGCTGAAGGTTCGACGCATCCTTTGAGCGATGCCCGATCATCGGTGTGGCCATCTTTGCAAGGACTTCGGGGGCGACTTCGGTCGGGCCGGGTATGAAGAGTTTTTTGTGCATGGTGACCTCGTGAAAATGAAATGGGGGAGGGTGTCTGAAGGAACTGGGGCGGCGCACAGAATGCTGATCTGCTCTGAACGTAAAGTCCGGATTTTTCGTTTGAAAAGCAATTTGTGTGTCATAACAAAATCGTAACATTGCCCGCTTGCATTTTAGAATTCCACTGTGTATGTTCAGCCACCGCTTGTCCAGTATGTTTACAACCCGATTGCGGCTGGCATATCCTGCACCGCACTTCCCGGGGATCTTTTCACGTCGGTTCCACATCGTTTCTTCGTTCTCTACTCACGTATACCATCATTCCTGGAGGTTCGCATGAGCAAATTTGCGACTATCGGCATGTCGTGTGTGTTGCTTGTGGCTCTACTCCTCTGCGCAAGTTCCGGTGCATTCGCGCAGGGGGTCACCACGGCGGCAGTCAACGGCAAGATCACGGGTAAGGGAGGGGAGCCGCTTCCCGGCGTCAACGTCATCGCCCTGCACACTCCCAGCGGCACGATCTCCGGGACGGTCACACGCGAAGACGGGCGGTACAATCTCCCGAACCTTCGCGTCGGCGGCCCCTATATCGTCTCCGCCTCCATCGTCGGTTACCGGAAGGCGACCCGCGAGCAGATCTTCCTCCGTCTTTCCGAAAACCTCGACCTCAATTTTACGCTGACCGAAGAAGCGGTTCAGGCGAGCGAGATCGTCGTGACCGGCGAGCGCTCCTCCGTCTTCAACGCATCCCGGACCGGGGCTGCGACGAACGTCACACGCGACCAGATCGAGAAGCTCCCCACCCTCTCCCGCAACTGGGCGGACTACTACAAGATCTCCCCGTACGTCACGGGAGATCACGGGAGTGCGCTCGGCAGGAACTCGAAGTACAACAACGTACAGATCGACGGCACCAACTATAACGACCTCTTCGGCCTCGGATCGACGGGCGCTCCGGCCGGTCAGTCGAACGTCACGCCGATAAGTCTTGATGCCATCGAAGAATTCCAGATCGTCGTCTCCCCGTACGATGTGCGGCAGTCGGGGTTCACTGGAGCGGGGATCAACGCCATCACACGGAGCGGAACCAACGAATACAAGGGATCGGCCTTCTACTTCGGCCGGAACGAGGGTTTTGTAGGGAAAAGCCCGGACACTTTGAAGCTCCCCCTGGCGGGATTCACGGACTGGCAGCTCGGCGCCCGGCTCGGTGGACCGATCATCCAGGACAAGCTCTTCTTCTTCGTGAACGGGGAAATCACCCGGTTCAAGCAGCCGTTCACCAGGACGTTCGGCAACCAGAGCCTCGGGACGAACGCCTACACTGTGAATCCCGATTCGCTGGCGTTGTTGACAAGCACCCTCAAGAACAAATACGGGTACGACCCGGGATCGTTCTCGAATATCGGTTACAACCGCCAGAGCGACAAAGCGTTTGCGCGCCTGGACTACAACCTTTCGGACGCGCACAAGCTGACGGCCCACTGGAGTTACCTGAGCTCCTCCGAAGACAATTCCCCGTCGCGCGGCCGCGGCACCACGGACATATACGCCGACAACGGCAAGTACAAACTGGACAACACGACCAATTCACTGGCACTCCAGTTGACGAGTCTCTTCGGCAACGCGGCCTCGAACGAGTTCATACTCGGGTATGTTGCACAGAAAGACCTCCCCACATACTACGGCCAGCCCTTCCCTTCGCTGTATATAGCGACGAAAGGGACCGGGACGGCCTACGCGGGTCTGCAGGACCTCGTGATGGGATCCGAAGAATTCCGGCACTTCAATCTGCTGGATCAGAAAACCTTCGAGATCACGGACAACTTCACGCTGTACATGAAGGACCACACGTTGACGTTCGGCGGGAGGATCGACCTCCTCAGCTTTGAAAACCTCTTCATCCCTGAGGGGTTCGGCGATTATGCCTATAGCTCGATCGCGCGGTTCGTGCAGGATCTC
>DASVIU010000362.1:0-2999 GCA_036386275.1 Bacteroidota bacterium
AACACGGAAAACTTCGACCAGGACCTCTTCTCCGGCGTCGGTCCGTTCGACCTGAAGAAGGACTCCACGATCACGATTGTCTTCGCGACGTTTGCGGGATACCGGCTCGAGGGCATTCAGCGTTCCGTCCGCGCCGCCCGCTACTGTTACGAAAACGACTTCAATATCCCGAAGCCGCCGCCGCTCCCCGACGTGAAGATCTCGAACACGCTCAACAAGTCGGTCGCGGTCGAGTGGAACAAGGTGGCGGAGAGCGACGCGCAGTTTGCGGGGTACAAGATCTGGAAATCCTCCCAGTACAAGAAGCTCGGGTGGCTGGACGAAGGGATGCGCGTTGTCGACCTCTACGACCAGCAGATGACCGTCGGTCCCCGGCCCGCGAACTTCTACAAGCCGGTGAACCCGAAGTTCGGCGCCGCCGCAAAAGTGCTCGGCAACTCACTCAAGGGCACATACCAGCCCGACACATGGGGGACATGGGACCTGATCGCGGTCATTCCCAAGGCGAATCTCGCGACGCTTCTCCCTGCACAAACGAGCGGCTACAATTACCGGTATGAGGACCCGAGCGTGCTGCTCGGGTTCCAGTACTGGTACTACGTGTCGGCGTACAAGGAGGGGACGTTTACGGGTCCCGGCGGCGATGTCACGGGGCGGATCGAGACGCACAGTACGAACAGGAACGGGGCCACGGGGCTCTGGTACAACACCTACCCCTACGGGTACACGAATGCGAATTACCCCACGGGAAATTCCACGCTGCTGAAAAACCTCGGCGCCGCGCAGGTTGTGACATCAGCGCTCGCGTCGAAGGGTGACCTCTCCAAGGTGGGTGTCAAGCCGAACCCGTACAAGAAGGCTGCGCTCTTTGACAACCGCTCGCAGGTGTACGACCACAAGATCTTGTTCTACAATCTGCCGCCGCAGTGCAAGATCACGATCCTCGACGTGGCCGGCCAGGTCATCGACGTCATCGACTTCGTCTCGAGCGATCCCAGCAAGGGAAGCGTGTTCTGGGATATGTTCTCGAAGGACGGCATCGAGGTGGCGAGTGGACTCTACATTTACGTGGTGCAGTCGCCGACGATGCAGCATGTCGGCCAGTTCGCGATACTCCGATAACCACCACACCAATTTGAGGATTACCACATGAAACGTACGTATCTCATACCGCTCATCGCTGTTCTCCTGCTGGCGCTCGGCGCGACCCTCGTGGACGCCCAGACGCAGAAGGCGGGACTCAACAGCGCTGCGTTCCTCAAGGTCGGTGTGGGGGCCCGCCAGGCCGCTCTCGGCTCGGCCGTCACATCGATGGATGAGGACGTGACAAACATGTTCTGGAACCCTGCCGGTGTCGCGCTGAAGGAGCAGAGCGCGCAGGCGTCCTTCACGTACAACAACTGGATCGGGGGTCTTTCGCAGGAGGCCGCGGCCGTCAGCTACAAATGGGCGGACATCGGCACGATCGGTATCGGTTTCCAGTCCTTCGGTATCAGCGGCATCGCTGCCGACAGGGACAACGGCTACTCCGATTCCCAGCTTCAGGCTCTGGTGACGGACCAGGTCAATTCATCCACCTACGACTACCAGGACCTTCTTATCCAGGCGACATACTCCCGGTATATCACCGACTACCTCGCTCTCGGTGCGTCGGTGAAGTACATACACGAGAAGATCGACGACGTCGGGGCGGGGACAATCGGTTTTGACCTCGGCACCGTTTACAATATCGGGTTGCTCGGCTGGAGCATCGGGGCGCGGGTCAACAACCTGGGGGGCGACTTGAAGTTCATTGATTTCGCCTCCCCGATCCCGCTCACCTTCTCGATCGGAACCTCCGTTGTCCCGGTCGACCAGGGGATCACTCGGTGGATGCTCGCCCTCGACATCGTCAAGCCGCAGGACGGGACACAGTACTATTACGCGGGGACGGAGCTCGGGTTCAACAAGACATTCTTCGTCCGCGCGGGATGGAAGTTCAACTACAGCTGGTTCGGGCTGAACGGGAACGGCATCGACGCCGGGACGACCTATCGCGCGCCGATTCAGACGAGCCTCGAACGCGGGTCGTTCGGCGCGGGCGTCCGGGTCCCGTTTGACACCTACGTGATAAACGTCGACTACGCGTACACCGTCTTCTCCGCGCTCCAGGACGTGCATCGCTTCACAATCAGCTTCGCGATGAAATAGCCGCGCGCGGCGCTTTCCGGCCGTTGGTGAATAAATAGTCAGGGTGAGTAACCCCCTGACTATTTTTTTCGCACGATCACGACATGGAGTAAACCCATGGGACCGCTTCCGATTCTCCCCACGACGGTCATAGGCAGCTATTCCTTCCCCGCCTGGCTTGAAAAAGCGAGGGAGCTCGGGGCGCAAGGTGTGCTCACGCCCGGACAGTTGGAGGAGGCGCACGATAACGCCGTCCGCTCCGCCGTAATGGATCAGGAGCTCGCCGGCGTGGATATCATCACCGACGGGGAGCTTCGCCGGGAGACCATGGTAAATTTCTTTTCCATGAGGATCCATGGGTTCGACATGTCGGGAAAATTGAAACCGATCGGGAATCTGGATCCGGAGATTACAATGCTCGACCCCGTCGTCCGGGAAAAGGTCCGCCACAAAGGCTCGCTCGGCATGGACGGGCACTTCAGATTCCTGAAGGGGTGCGCGCGGGCACGCACAAAGGTCTGTGTGACGGGACCCCAGATGCTCGCCAAGAGGGCGACGAACGAATTCTACCCGACCGACAGGGAGCTGGTCCTCGACCTGGCCGGCATCCTCAACGCCGAGCTGAAAGACCTCGTGGCCGCCGGGTGCGATTTCATACAGATCGATGAGCCGGTCTGGGTCGGCTACCCGCAGGACATGGGCTGGCTCGTCGAATCGTTCAACCGGCTTGTGGAGGGGGTCCGCGCAAAGATCGCATTGCACACCTGCTACGGGAACTACCAGCTCAAGAAGCTCTTTAAGGGACAGTACGACGAGCTCTTCCCTGCAAT
>DASVIU010000363.1:0-2780 GCA_036386275.1 Bacteroidota bacterium
ACGTCGGTGATCATCGCGGTCGGTCCGGAGAGCCCTCCTTCCCCTCCCCAATCGTTCACGCGGAGCACGATCAGATTCTTCCCCCCCTTCCTGACGAACGGCAGTATGTCGGTCGATGTCAGCTCGTTCCACGAGGGGCTGTGGTGGCCGGCCTTCTTCCCGTTGACGAATATATCGTATTCGTCGTCGACGCTGCCAAACACCGCGAAGAGGTGCCCGGAGCGGACATCCGCAGGGATCGAGACCCATTTCCTGTACCACGCCACGCCGTCATAGCCGGGATACCCACGGTCCTCCCACGGCCTGTCGCCGGGGATCTGCGCCCACCGGGAATCATCGAACCCCGCGGCCGACCATCCCGCTCTGTCACCGGCGAGCGAGGAGTCGGTGCTGAACTTCCACTCTCCGAGCAGGCTGATTGTCATCGTTGGGTCCACGGGGAGAGGGAAGTTCAGTTCTTTTCTTACCGCCGGGGAACGGCTATCCTCGTTCGAGAGGACGAGCTCCCTTGCATATCCGGGATGGTCGTTGAGCGTGACATTGATCCCCCTGGAGCGGGTCCATTTCAGGAATTCTTCCGGGTGCGGGAATATGGGACTCCAGTCGTAACTCCCGTGCCAGCCGTGAAGGTGCCATGCGTAGTCGAGGACCATAACGTCCAGAGGGATCCCCTCCGTGCGGAACCTGGAGATGATCGAACGGACGCTGTCATCCGTGTAGCGATAGTCGTCAACCACTTTCGTGCCGGGGAGATACTCGTAGTTGAGGTCCGTGGCCCAGGAGCCAAGAACGTATTTCGGGATCATCGGAATCCGGCCGCAGAGGAGCGAGTATTCCCTGAGGACGTGCCGGTAGTCCTTCCCGTACGCGAAGAAGTACCAGTCCTGGTTCCCGGAGTCCCCTCTGGCGGCGATCCATTGCGCCGCGCCGTTCCAGAGGGGCGTCCTGCTGTCATCAAGGAGGAAGTATCCGGAGCGGCTCAGAATCCCGGGAAGCTGTTTCGGGAGCTTCCCCTTCCGTGCGCCGTCCAGGCTCGCGCTGATCCCCCCGAGGTTCCGGGAATCGGAGTCCCCCGGGGCCCATTTCCCCGTGAGCCCCCCGGCTTTCCATTCGACTGCAAGGCCGTCCCGCGTGAAAGGCCCGCTCCCGGGACGGTACCTGACCGTCATCCCCTCCGATGAAAGGAGAATCCACCCGGAATCTTCCCGCGCGGATACTTCCGGAGGAGTCCAATCCCGGTTCTGGACGACAGCCGTCAGCGAATCGGCGAACGACCGGGAGGGAGAGTATTCAAGGCGGACAAGAGTCGGAGAGAGAATCCTGATCCTGGTGGCCCCGGCGACGATTCCCCCCGTTACAGTCTCAAAGGATTTCTGGGCGCTCAGCGTGGTCGATATGAATATGAGAAAGGAAAGTATGGAGATCGTTTTGTGCATGACAGATCAGGGAATGATATGTGTGCGGGGAGGAGAGTTCAACGCACAATTACGAATTTTCGGGTTTCCGTGAAAGACCCGGCCCTCATTGAGTAGAAATACATGCCGCTCGCGAGGCGCGACCCGTCAAACGTCACTTCATGATACCCCGCCTCCTGGCTCTCGTTGACGAGCGTAGAGACTTTCTGGCCGAGGGCGTTGAACACGGCCATCACCACCGGAGAGCGTCCCGGGAGCGAGTAGCGGATCACCGTGGAGGGATTGAACGGGTTCGGATAGTTCTGCTCGAGTCCGAATGCATCGGGGAACGGAGGGTCAAGGCGGCCGCCGGGGGCCGATGTGGGGAGCCCGTCCGGGGAAAGAATCGCCTCCAGGCCGAATGAAAGGAACACAAGAGGAGCGTTCCAGTTGATGCAGATCTCGTTGCACGCATAGGCCAGATAATTGTCCGTATAGGAAAGACCGGGGAGGGTCGATGGATACGTCGTCTGGCCGTCCTGCTGCCCGGGGTTGGCCCCGCCGGCGATAAGCCCCGGAACCGGGGGGATGATGTTATCCGACTGCGACACACGGTGATGTATGTGGAGCGGGGAGTTTGAGCCGAACCCCGTGACAAAGCAATAGGTGGTGGCGTTTCGGCCCAGGAGGTAGTCAAGGTTGGAAAGCGCCGCACGGAGGTAGCTACTGTCCCGGGTGAGTTGGTAGGCGATGAGGAGAGCCATCCCCTGGTTGGCAGCGACGGCGTTGCTCCCCCAGAGGAAATCCCCCGATTGTACCCCCATGACAACACCGTAGGCCGAGGCGTTCATGGAGGCGCGGAGAGAGTTCGCAAGCGTGATCAGACGGGACCTGAGGGCGGATGTATCGACCTTCCCGGCCACGGCCCCCCTGTACTGCGCAAGAGTGTAGAGCCCGAGCGTGCGCACGTTCGGCCAATCAGGAACAGTTGCCGTCGCAGCCGAGAGCGGATTCCCCACGGAGAGAAACGAATCTCGCGCGGTCGTGACGAAAAGCTCCGCGGCCGCCCAGTCAAATTCGTCTCCGACGTACCCGTCGCCGTACTCGCCGGTGTTGATCGCCGGCGGGAAGAGCAGGTTCATATCAGTCTGGTTGAAGTAGACGGTGGGATGCTGACGTGCCCAGCCCCAGGCCTTGAGAGACGCCTGCAGGCATGAATCGGCAAACCCGGGGAGCGCACCGGCGAACCCGGAGAAGATCCTCGCGGACTGCGCCATGACGGCCGCGAAATCGAGCGTCGCAGCGGTGGATTTCATCACGACGTACCGGGCCGTCGTGGCCTGGGCCGGCATGACGAAGCCGTCGAAGTTCGCGTTTGTGAGCGTG
>DASVIU010000364.1:0-16133 GCA_036386275.1 Bacteroidota bacterium
TCCTGCCAGCGCAACGGATGCCACAATCAGCGTCAGGAGAAATGTCTCTCCAAGTTGTCGTACGCGCGTCATGGTGACTCCTTCTGTGTGGGTGAAATGGTAGCGGTTGGAGACTGTAGTGCAACTATCGAGAGAAAGAACGGTCGAGAAGTCCGGTGACAGCAGGAGACAGGAAAATCCAGGCTTGTGGAAGCAGTTGCGAAAATATACACTACCGAAGCATCAAACTCAACTCCAAAAAGTGAAAATATGATCGAATTCCATACGGCTCAAACGTTGAACCGGAAGTGGGCGATATCCCCTTCCTGCATGAGATACTCCTTCCCCTCGATGGCGAGGAGTCCCGCGTCCCTGGCCGCCGCCTCCGAACGGAGCCTGAGCAGATCGTCAGACTTGATGATTTCGGCCCGGATGAACCCCTTTTCGAAATCCGAGTGTATGACGCCGGCGGCAGCCGGTGCTGCGGTGCCGCGGGGCACCGTCCAGGCGTGCACCTCTTTTGGCCCTGCCGTGTAAAAGGTTATGAGAGACAGAAGCGCGTACCCTTCGTGCACGACCTTTGTAAGCCCGGATTCCTTGAGCCCCAGTCCTTCGAGGAATGCCTGCCTCTCCCCCTCCCCGAGTTCTGCAACCTCCGCCTCTACGGCAGCGCTGATGATCACAACCCGGGCCCCTTCATTCGCCGCGACGTCGCGAACACTCCGGACATAATCGTTCCCCTCTGCGACATCCTTCTCGTTCACATTGCAGACATACATCACCGGCTTGTTCGTGAGGAGGTGGCACTCCCGCAGCCAGAGTCCTTCCTCGGGAGAGCGGGTAGAAAAATACCGGACCAGCCGCCCCCCCATAAGGTGATCACGGACCCGGACATGGAATTCCGCTTCCGTCCTGGATTTCTTCTCCCCTGATTTTGCACGCTTTCCAGCTTCGGACAATTTTCTCTCGACAGTGTCGAGATCCTTGAATATCAATTCTGCCTCGACAACCTCGATATCGCGCCGCGGGTCTATGCTGCCGTCGACATGGACGATGTTCGGATCGTCGAAGCAGCGGACAACGTGCGCAATCGCGTCCACATCCCTGATGTGCGAAAGAAACTGATTCCCAAGACCTTCTCCCCCGCTCGCACCCCTGACCAGCCCGGCGATGTCCACAAATTCGATGACCGAAGGGACCCGCTTCGCCGGCCTGTAGATATCGACAAGCCCGTCAAGGCGGGAATCGGGAATAGGCACGATCCCGATGTTGGGGTCTATCGTGCAGAAGGGATAATTGGAAGCGTCGGCGCTGCCGGAGGTTATCGCGTTGAAAAGAGTCGACTTCCCAACATTCGGGAGGCCGACGATGCCGCAATTGAATCCCATCAGAGGGGATGACCGTCATGCGCGCTCTTCCCCATGATGCGGAAGAGCTCGTTCCGGTCATCAAAATCGGGGTCTGCGTTCGACCAGAGTGATTGGAGCCGGACGCCGATCTCACCGGTCATGCGGGTGTCCCCGTTCCGGTGGTAGATCCTGACGAGCGTGAGAAGGACGACGGGGGAGTTGGGGTTGACCTCGAGCGCACGCCCGCAATCATCAAGAGCATCTTCCATCGCACCCGCGGCGAAGTGGGTCTGCGCCCGCTGGCGTTCGACGGCGGCACGGGTGAGCGGAAGAGAGTAGCCGGCGGCACTGTCACACGCCCCGAGCGCACCCGCATAGTCCCCCTCATCCGTCAGCAGACCGGCGTACGTGAGATGGTACGACAGCATTGCCGTGGAATTTGTCAGATGACGCTGCGCGAGAACCCGGGAAATCCCGCGGAGCACTTCGCCGGCCCCGCCGAAGTCTTTGAGCTTCCCGAGCGTGCGGACGAGTCCCTCGGCCGCGGCATAGTTGACGCTGTCGATACCAAGCGCACGCCGGAACTGCTCGGAGGCTTCCCTGTATTTGCCCCTTTTGTAGTCAAGAGACGCGTCGGCGACGAGATGAGCGGCCTCAATTTCCGGCCCCGGCGGAAGGAGCGACAGACTCCTGTGAAACTGCTCCTCGGCTTCCTTCAGGCGTCCCAGAATGCTGTAGACCGTCCCGATCTCGCGGACGGCATACCAGTAGTCCGGTTTGAGCTCGAGGGCTTTCCGGTATTGTTCCAGCGCCTCGTCATACCTCCCCGCCCTGACCAGGAGATCGGCATAACTCGCCCGTGGATCGGCTGCATCCGGCGCCAGCCGGATGTACCGCTGCATCAGTTCCACCCCTTTTTGCTGGTTGCCGAGCGTGGAATAGGCGTACCCGAGAGACATAACGGCCTGGGCGTAACCGGAGTCCGCACCGACCGCCTTCCCGTAACAGCCGAGCGCGGCGTCATAGTTCTTGTCCAGCTCTTCATACAATGCGCCGCGGAACAGGTAGGCCTCCTTCTCATCCGGGTAGAGCCGTATCAGCGAGTCGGCCGTCAATGCGGCGCGGTCGTTGTCGAACTCCAGCCGGTAGTGCCACATCGCGATGAAAAGTTGTTCGCGTTGCGTGGCACCCCCCGAGAGCCGCACGGCCTCTTTCATCGCCCCCGCCGCGTTCCCTGCGCTGCCGCTCGCCGCATCGACCATCGCCAGCCGGCACCACGCGAGCGCAAACGTGGAATCATGCCTGAGGGCGTCTTCGAAGGAGCGTTTCGCCTCCGGGTAATAGAATTTCTCCCATTGCGCGACCCCTTCCCGGTATTCACGGATGGCATCGGCGGATCCGGAGGTAAGTTTTTTCTCCCGGCCGCACCCGGCAAGAGAAAGGGCGGCAAGAATGAGGAGGGGGGTGCTGACATCGAGTACGAACGTGCGGATGCCGGCCTTGAAAGCGGGGAGCCGCCGGCGGAGAGAGCGATTCTGAGGGGTCATGGAGAATATGCGCGCCGTCTGAACCTTAAATATAGCGGTTCACGGCCTGCGAGTCAAGGCGGGGGAGATTGCTTCGCTTCGCTCGCAATGACAACCTTCGCTCGCAATGACAGGGGGGGGTCAGTGAAGGCGGGCGCTTTCGATGTTCCCTATCTCTCTCAGGAGGTCCCTCTTTGTGAACGCCGCCTTGTTCATCAGCCCCGAGACGTAGGAACCGAGCTGTTCGTGCATTTCCTCGTCGATTTCCATCGACGTGAGTATGATGATCGGTATCTCTCGCGTCGCAGGAATCTGCTTCAGCTGGTAGGCGACATTGAATCCGGAGGTTTCCGGCATGATGAGATCGAGTATAATCAGATCGGGTCTCTCGCGCGTTGCCAGTTCCACCCCCTCACTCCCCTGGAACGCTTTGAACACCCGGTACCCTTCACTCTCCAGTATCACCTGGATCAAATCAGTGGCCGCCCTGTCGTCATCGATGATGAGCACGGAGGGCTTCTGCGTGACACTCCGCGGGAGAATATGGACACGATCGAGCGCCTGGATGAGGTCGTCACGGTTGACCGGCTTGATAAAATAGTCGACCGCCCCGAGACTGAATCCCAGGTTCTTCTCGTCGATGATCGAGACGATGATGACAGGGATATGCTTGCAGAGGGGATGGCGCTTCAGTTCTTTCAGGACCTGCCATCCGTCCTTCACGGGGAGAAGCAGGTCCAGCGTGATGACATTCGGGCGGAGGCGCTTTGCCATATCCACGGCGTCGGAACCGTTGCGGGCGATCTCCACCCTGTACCCGGCCGACTCGATATGCATTCTGAGCAACTCGCCTGCCTGCTGTGCGTCTTCGACGACGAGCGCCAGCGGCTTCTCCGCGCCATCCGCCGTGGAGCGATTCTGACGCTCCAGAGCTTCCAGGAGCATCCCCGCCTGCACCATCCTCTCGGAGCCTGCATCCACGATCATGGGAATCCGGAAGTGGATCGTCGTCCCTTTTCCCTCCTCGCTCTCGACCCAGATCGTGCCGCCATGCAGATCGACGAGCTTTTTTGTAATCGCGAGTCCGAGCCCTATCCCCTCCCTGTTCATATCCCTGCCGTTCGACGCCTGCTTGAACGGTTTGAACAGGCCCGCCACATCCTCCGGTGGAATGCCGATGCCGGAGTCCGTGACCGAGAATTGCAGGTCGTTGTCCACGCGCCGGAAGCGTACGCAGACAGTCCCTTCCGGGTAACTGAACTTGATGGCATTCGAGACGAGGTTGATGAGGATCTGCTTGAAGCGGGTCTGGTCGACAACCAGTTCCTCGATGTCCGGCGGAAACTGGAATTCCAGTGTGATGTTCTTCTCCGCCAGGGCGGCGGCCAGCACCCTCATGACGCTTTCCTGGAAATACGAGACAGGATAGCTGGCCACGTGGAGATCCATCTTCCCCGCCTCGATCTTCGAAAGGTCAAGTATGTCGTTGATGATCTGCTGGAGGTGCCGTCCGCTGGTATTGATGTTCTTCATGAAATTCCGGACAGTCTCCGGCGGTAGGCCTTCAAGCTGTGTCGTCAGGAGGTCCGAAAACCCGATGATGGAATTCAGGGGGGAACGGAGCTCGTGGCTGAACGTTGCGAGAAACTTCTTCAGCGTGTCGCTCGCCTCGAGAGTCTTCTGTGTCTGTCCCTCCAGCTCAATGTTCTTCATCCGGAGCTCGTCCATCAGACGTTTGCGGCTCATCCCTCCGGCAAGATCATTCGCCACCACCTGGAGACTGTCCATCTCTTCGTCGATGAACGCCGTCTGTTTGATCGAGAAAACTTCCAGGACTCCCTGCACCTCTCCCTGGACGGTGAGAGGGAACACAACGAGAGATTTGAGTTTCCTCTCTGCGATCAGGCCGGGGAAATGGAGTCCGAGCGTCCCGGCAGCGAGGTCGTCCGTGACAAGGACCTGGCGCGAGTGTGCGACGCGCGCCGAAGGGTGGGCGCCGTCCTCTCGCACCTGCTGGTGTACGACATCCGGGGGAAAATCGACCTCCATCAGGGCCGGGGCCACCAGACGGATCTCGTTCCCCCGGGGATCATAGAGATAGACGCAGACGAGCTGGGAAGGAATTTCAAAGAGGAGCGCAATCTTGTCGGCTGCGCGGACACAGAGTTCGTCAAGGTGCTGCGATGTATTGATCGCCCGGGAGATGTCGACGAGAATCTCCTTGCGGCGGATATCCTTCTTTTTCCCGGTGATATCCTGGAAGAAGACAGACAGCCCGTCTTCCGCGGGATAGATCCTGACGTCGTACCAGGCTTCGAACCGGTCGTCCTTGTAGGAGGTCTCAATACTCTGAAATGTCCTTGTCGACATCGCCAGGCGGTACTTCTCACCAAGTTCCGCTTCCTCGGCATTGGGGAACACCTCAAAGACATGCTTCCCCAGGACTTCTTCCGCTTTCATTCCCGTCCCCGCTTCGGCCGCCCTGTTCCAGTACGTTATCTGAAACGCGCTGTCGAGTGCAAAAAAACCGCCGCTGATGCTCTCCAGAACGCTCTCGTAACGGAATTGGTGTGCCATGGAAGCTCCGGGTCTCTCAACAAGCAGTACGAAGGGGTGTGAATTGACGTAAGTACTCAATTCGTCACCAAAATGCAAGTGTAAATTTTCGAGGAGGTTACGGAGCTCACCTCAATTACCGCATGAGCCGGGGGTGCATATCCTGATTCACGCAGGAATGCATTGATTCGGGTACGCAGGACAACCGTGACAGGGGGGATGTGATGGAGGGAAGTCGCCGGTTTTTATCCGGGCGATGATCCGGGCGACGCTTTCTTCACGGCGCCGGAGATCATCCGGCCCGAGGACATTCTGAAGAACGACATCCGGATGGTGCGCGAAGAGCAACCGGATGCGGACGGATGGAGCATTGCAGAGCCTGCGCACCATCAGTGCATAAAAATCAAGCTGGGCCCAGTATGCCCCGGCGCGCTCGACGAGATCCGCGGCACTGACGCTGTCGGTTTTGTAATCGAGGACGGTCCAGAGTCCGTCCGGCGTCCGGTAGAGCCGGTCGATGGTCCCCGTGATGAAGTCCTCGCCGAGCGAGGCGGAAATCGAGAATTCAGTCCTCACGTCCGACCCCGAGGAGATGTCCTTCCACGACCGGGAGTCCAGGACCCCACGCACCAGCGAGGCGACATCCTCAATGAGCGACGGATAGCCTGCTGCCGTGAACGGCGCTTCGCGCACGAGGGCGGCACGAACCACGGTGTCCACAGACAGACCCCCCCCCTGGAGATCATCGGCATTCTCCATCGCCGAATGGAACACCCGGCCGCGAAGCTCGGCCGGATAGTCGCCGTCACTGAATTCCTCCCCCGTCCCGGGTACGAACGGTCCCGCCCCGGAAGGAACGCCGAGCACGTAACGGAAGAAATATTTCGCAGGGCATTCGTCGTACGTGCGGATCCTGCTCGCGGAGAATATCTCCCCTTTCGACCGGGAGGGGACGGGAGCGATGTCGATGCGGCCGCCGGCGCGCTCCTGTGCGGGTGTCGCCGCACTTCCCGGACGCACAGGAAGCATCTGAATGACCGGGACGATCAGCGTGTGAGCCTCATCGGTCGTCACGGACCCGTCATAGCGGGACGTCACGACGTCGAATCTGAGCGGGTCAGGCCCAAGCGGCTGACCGCGGTCCTCACAACAACGCCTGAGCCATCCCAGCCATGTATCGCCGCGCCCCTCCGTGCCCGCGTCCGCCGACAGGAGCAGACGGTCGCGTGCCCGCGTGCACGCAACGTAAAAGATCCTCTGCTCTTCCTCCACCGCTTTGCGCCGGGCCTGCGCCTTCAGGTACTCCGAAAGAGGCGCGGAGACAGACTCACCCCGGGTGAGCAACCCGATGCCGAGTGAAGCATCCAGGAAGGGTTCGTCGTCAAACTGGAACTGTCTCTGCAGATCGGGGACGATGACGACGGGAAATTCCAGCCCCTTCGCCGCGTGGATCGTCATGATGCGGGCCGCGTCCGTCTGGGACTCGATTGCCGCCTGCCCTTCTTTTTCCTCCTCCTCGATCAAACGCTCGAGCCTTGCGACAAAGTCATACAGCGACGTGAACCCCTGCGATTCGTACGAGCGCGCCATCTGCAGAAGCTTGCCGAGATTCGCCTCCGCCTGTCCCCCCCGCACCGTCCCGGCCAGCGCCGCGGTGAACCCGGTGCGCCTGATGATCCGCGCGATGAGCTCGGCAGCCGGGAGCCGTGCACCGAGCACCAGGTCTCCGCCGATCACCTCGGCCGCGTGCGCGAGGGACGGGACCCCCCGCGCAGCCCGTTCGGCAAGCGCCTCCCAGAGGGTTTTTCCACCGCGCGAGCGTGCCAGATCGAAAAGCGCGGCGTCTGAGACATTGAAGAAGGGGGCGCGAAGTATTCCTGCCAGCGCAACATCATCCGACCTGTTCAGGAGGAAACGGAGGTAGTTGTACATGTCGTACACGTCCTGGGTCTGGAAGTACCCCACTCCCCCGCTGACAACGTACGGGACCCCGTTGCGAATGAATGCCTGCTCGAACTCCTCGAGTGCGTTCCTGCTCCTGAGCAGGAGCGCGATGTCCCGGAATGCCAGCGGGCGGGGATGTTCTTCACGCGTGTACACGACCGAACCGCCGCCGGCGAGATCCAGTATGCGCCTGGCCACGAGTTCTTCCTGCGGGCATCCCCCCTCCCCCGGGGGGAGGGGAAGGAGGACCTCGACATTCCCGGGGTCGTCATTCATGCGGGCACGCACAAGCGGATCGTATGGTATCCCTTCCACTGTCCCCATGAGACCGCGGAAAAGAAGATTCACGAACGCGACGATATCCCGCAGCGGACGGAAGCTCTCCCCCAGGCTGATGAGTGAGGCGACACCGGCCGCATTCGCAATGGCGCCGCGCGATCGCTCGAACACTTCCACGTCGGCGTCCCGGAAGCGGTAAATCGACTGCTTCGGATCCCCGACGATGATCAAATTGCCGGAAGAGAGATCCTGCAGGAGCGGGAGGAGTATCCCGAGCTGGAGCGTATTGGTATCCTGGTATTCGTCGACCATCACGAACCGGAATCGCCCGGCCAGTTCCGCGCGGACCGTCCCGTTGCTCAGGAGGAGGCGCATTTTCAGCTGAAGGTCGTCGAAATCGAGGCGCGCATCCTCCTCCTTCGCCCGGGAGTATTTCCCGAGTACCGCCAGTGCCAGCGAGAGAAGGATCCGAGTATCTGCGAGCAGCGCCCTGTGGAGGGGCGTGAGTGAGCCCGTCAAGACCGAGTCGATGAGCGGATCGAGGAGCCTACGCTTCTCCGCGATCCTCTCCGCACTCCTGACGAGTCGTCCGTCCTCTTCAGATTCCCCGAGGAACCTCTTCTGAATCCCTCCGGACTTTGTGAACATCATCGCTGCGAGGGAGGCGAACGCACCGGCGCGAAGAGCCAGATCACCCTCCGTGCGTACGAGCGCCAGGGCCCCGAGGGCTTCCCCGCGGCGTTTCGAATTCGACGCACCGGCGATTTCTTCCAGGTCCGAGAGCAGGCGGGGAGAGATCAGGTCGCCTTCGATCGACTCCCGGATGGTTGTCTCCCACAATGCCAGTATCGTCTCGTCGGACTGTGTGTAGATCCCCCCCGGTCCCGTGAAAGTTTCCAGGAGATCGGGCTTCGCCACAAGCCTCCCGAGCAGATGGAGCACCCGGCGCCTACCAAGCGAACGGAGGAGATCCATGAACCGGCCCGAGGGGATCTCCGGATCCCCGTCCCCGAGGACTTCACCCAGTATCCCGGTCATGCACTCGCGAAGCATCGACTCCCCGTCGACCTTCTCGAGCATCCCGAACGCCGCGTCGACGCCGGCTTCCACGGGGTATTCGCGGAGAACGCGCGCACAGAATGCGTGTATCGTGCCGATGAACGCCGAAGGGAGTGCATCACGGATCGATTCGAGGCGCGCGGCCTCTGCCCGGTCCTCCGTCGCCAGGAGCGCTCCGGAAACCCGGTCGGCGATTTTCCGTCTCAGCGCACTGGCAGCCTTGTCCGTATAGGTCAGTGCCACAACCTCTCCGACAGGGACCCCCCGCATCAGAAGGCGCACGTATCTCTCCACGAGGACCTGCGTCTTGCCCGACCCCGCGTTGGCGGTTACGGCAAGGTGCCTGTCGAGGTCAAGGGCACGTTCCTGATGGGGAGTGAATCTCATGGGGGAGGCGGCAGTTCACAAGGGGATGAAGGGTGACCGGCTCTCATTCAAAACGCGCGGCAACGCGCGGAAGTCGCCGTGCGACTATTCCACTGTTGTCCCTGCGAGGCGCAGAAGAGCATCTTCGTATTTTTGCGCGGTCGTGCGTATGACCTCATCGGGAAGGCGCGGCCCCGGGGGCTTTTTGTCCCACCGGATCGAGAGAAGAAAATCGCGGACGTATTGTTTGTCGAAGCTCGGCTGCGCCCCCCCGGGGGCGTAAAGATCCATGGGCCAGAAGCGGGACGAATCCGGGGTCATTGCCTCATCGATCCAGAGGACGTCCCCTTTTTCATCGAGACCGAATTCGAACTTCGTGTCGGCAATGATGATACCCCTGGAGGCCGCGAAATCCGCACCGGCTCTGTAGAGCGAGAGTGTGAGTTCCCTGAGCCTGAGGGCGGTCGCCTCCCCGACGAGTCCGACGACATCTCCAAACGTGATGTTCTCGTCGTGCGTACCGATCTCAGCTTTTGTCGTGGGGGTGAAGACGGGCGCAGGAAGCCTGTCGGATTCTCTGAGACCGGCGGGAAGCTTTATTCCGCAGATCTCCCCGCTACGCTTGTATTCGGTCCATCCGCTCCCGGAGAGGTACCCGCGGGCAATGCATTCCACCGGAAGCGGGCGCGCTTTGCGGACGACCATGCTCCTCCCTGCAAACACCCCGGGATGGGACCGGAACGGTTCCGGGAATTCACTGATGTCGGTGCTGATCAGGTGATTGCCGACGACGCCGGCGAGTTTCCTGAACCAGAATGCGGAGATCTGCGTCAGCACCTTCCCCTTGTTGGGTATCCCATCCGGGAGGATGACGTCAAAAGCGGAAAGACGATCCGTCGCGACGATGAGAAGGTTTTCTCCAAGGTCGTACATGTCGCGAACCTTTCCCTGTTTCGCAGGGGAGAGACCGGAGAGTGCGGTACTCGATATGACTGTCGGTTTCATTCCACAAATAACAAAATTCCCGGCGGGAAAACAAGAAAAATCCCGCGTCAACAGCCCGCGGGATGAGCGAATCCCGCCCAACAACGGCGGGATGAACGAGTCACGCCACAGAGCGGCGTGACGAGCGAGGAATGTGACCCCGGCAGTTACCGGTCGAAGGCGCCCCCGAGAATGTCTTCAATCGATCCCCGGACGAGGGCCTTCTGCGGCGGCACCGCCGAGCCGGCCCGTCCGATCCCGCCGAACTTCAGGCCTTTCCATTCCGATTCGATCTTTGATTTGACAAGATCCTGGACGACCTTCTGAACCTCTTTCGCCTGCGTCCTCCCCTTCTTTACCGAGTCGATGAAAACATCGACTTCGATTCTCGCGCTTGTGACCCGCTTCGGCACTATCATGTAGCTCATAGACTGAGCCCTTCGCCACCGATAGGAGGAGTCAGTTGGACTGAATGTCGATGGGACGTTACGGAAGCTCCGGTCATCGGACGTCGGAACGAGCGTGACTGTCACTCGACCGAATTTCTGGCCCCCGCGTGAGGATAGCATGACCATTGTTCTCCTTGAAGTTACGGCGGCGAAAGATTGGCCGATGTACCGCCGCCCGTGGTGGGAAAGGAACAGACCAATGCGATATAGACGGAAGTCACACTAATTTAGTAAAATTCGGATTCCTGTTTGTGTCCCATCTCACGCGCGCCGTCACAAAACCGCAAGGCCTCCTCTCTAATGCATTCATTTTCAATGACTTAGTTTCAGTCAAGAAAACCAACGCCAAGAGGCACGGCCTCGGAGAGGAGAAGGAGATACCGGTCTCTCGGGATGTCAACAGCTCCGAACTGTCGTATATGCTCGTTCATGATCTGCGTATCGAGCAGGCGGTATCCTCTGGCGTTAAGCCGCTCGACGAGCGAGACGAGCGCAAATTTGGACGCGCTCGGGACCCGGCTGAACATCGATTCTCCGAAAAAAGCCCCCCCGAGTGCCACGCCGTACAGCCCCCCTACCAGTTTCCCCTCCAGCCAGGTCTCCACGGAGTGTGTGACTCCCATGCTGTGAAGTTCCGTATAGACACGTATGATGTCGCCGGAAATCCAGGTCCCGTCGGGGAGCCTCTCTTCCGCGCACTCCCGGATGACCTGATCGAATGCCCGGTCGACAGTGATCGTGCATGCTGAACGCTTCATCTCACGGCGGAGACTCCTCGGGACATTGAATCCCTCGAGCGGGATGATCGCCCTCGGGTCGGGAGAATACCATGAGATCGGACCCGAACGGGATTCGGCCATGGGGAAGTATCCGCTTCGATAGGCCGAGACGACAACGGCCGGATCGAAGCGCTCATACGCATACCTCTGGGGCGAATTCGTTCGGGACATGGAACACCGTGAAAAGGAATTCAGGTGCCGACCGTGACAACAATCTTACCCGAAGACTGGCGCGTCTGCAGGAACGCATGAGCTTCGACGATCTTTTCAAACGGGAAGACATGACCGATCACCGGCTTCAGAAACCCTTCGTCGAAATACCGGAGGATTTCCTTCGCTGCATCCGAGAAATATGTCTCTTTCCCCGACAGCGTCCCCAGGTTGAACCCGTGTATCCCCCTGTTGACGCTCATGAGGGATGGGGGAAAAATCGGCCGCATCATCGAGAATGCGGCGGCAGCCTTCAACCTGTTCATGGCTCCCTTCCCCGTCACCGAAGAAACACCGTACAGAATGTATCTCCCCATGTGCGCAAGCAAGTGCCAGCTCTTCTTGAATACCTCCCCCCCCACGGAATCCATCACCACATCCACGCCGTACCCCTCAGTGATCCTCTTGATTTCCGAAGAAAAATCCGTGTCGCGATAATTGAAAAGGTGGTCCGCGCCGAACTTCCCGGCCAGCGCGAGTTTCTCTTCCGTCCCCGCGGTCGCGAAGATTTCCGCCCCTATCTGTTTCGCAATCTGGACGGTGGCGAGCCCGACTCCTCCCGCCGCGGCGTGTATAAGGAGCTTCTCCCCTTTCCTCAGATTGCCCAGACGGACGATCCCGTGATAGGCGCTCATTCCGGTGGCGAGAAATGCCGCCGCCTCTTCGTATGTCATGCTCTCAGGAACGGCGGTGGCGTAGTGTACGCCGAGACAGACATACTCGGCATGGCTCCCGAGCCGGGAATATCCCATCACCCGCTCCCGTCCCTTGAATTTCAACACGTCGGGAGCGACCGCTACCACATCCCCGGAGAACTCCAGCCCCGGAATGAACGGCGGCGGCGGCGTGTTCGGGTAGACTCCCAGTCTGCCGAAGACATCGGCAAAGTTCAGCCCGATCGCGCGTACGCGGACCATAATCTGTCCCTCCGTCAGCCGGGGGAGGGGGACCTCCCGTATCTCCATCACCTCAGGACCGCCGTAGCGGGTTACAACAGCAGCTTTCATATGCCTTCCTCCATCGGGCCGATGTACTGTTCGTACAGGCGGATGAGCTTCTTCTGCGACATGGTGTCCAGGTCCTCGTCATCCGTGTCGCGCTTCACGAACATCTCGAATTCCTCCTGATCGTACCTCTTCATCTTCCTCGCATAGTCCAGCAATTCGACGATCAGGGCGTGTTGTTCCGCGTGAGTCATTGTTCCTCCGGCGATTCTGGCGTGACGTGTTTCAGCGACTGGATCCGGCATACCGTCCGAAAGCCGCAATGCCCGCACAGTTTTCGAACCATGGCCGGACGCGTAAGCGGGAATCGACCTCCGGTGATCCCTTCGAGTATGCTCCCGACGAAGCGTCCTGTCTCCTCGATGATTTCGCGGATCTCCCGCTCGTCCCGGACGACCTGTCTGGACCGCGATCCGGCAGGGAACGCCCTGCCGCGGAAATCGTCCGCCACCAGAGCCGGTTTCAGCTCCACCTCATCCCGGAGCCGGTAATAGAATCCTCCCGCCGGTGCGAGATCGGGACGCCCCGCGCCCCTCAACAGCTCTCCCGTTGCGAAGATATACGCCGGAAGCTGGAGGCTCAACCCTTCCCGGATTTCACCGAGACCGGGGACATCTCTTCCGGTTTTGTAGTCCATGACGGCAAAAAATCCGTCCCCGGTGTCGACCCTGTCGATCCTCCCCCGCAGGCGGGCTCCCCCGAGAGAGACCGGCTCCGGCCGTGAAAGAATGCTGTCGGCGGTCCCGAGCGATCCCGGCGTTCCGCCAAAACTGACCTCGAAATATCCCGGCTCCATCGCGTCATCCCGAGCCCTCTCGCTTTCCAGGAATCGCCGGAGGAGCCCCTCCCCGGACACCCCTTCCCCCAGTATCAGCTCCTTCTCAATATTCCAGAACACATCCGGGATGTCAAAAGATTCCATCTTCACCGTCGTTATCGCCACCAATTCCTTCACTGCCTGCTCGAAATCAGCCTGCGAAGCCCCTTTCAGGGGAGGGGCGTTCTTTTCCCGTCGCGCCGAGAAAAACTCGTACAGCGATTCATGGAGCAGGGCCCCCTTCTCCATCGGCGTCATCCCCTCTTCGAATTCCTCCCGTTCATGCAGCCGGAGTACGAAACGCGAGAAAAACCGGAAAGGGCATCCGGCATAGGTCTCGAGCTGGCTGACCGAAAAGACACGGTCACGAAAACCCTCAAGATAGCGGCGTCCCTCTTCCCCTGTCGAACCGGCGATGATCCCCCCGTACTCTTCGCTCCCCAGCCCTATCCGCCGGTTCCGTTCCACGTCCCTCGAAGCTCTGACACGGGTCCACTCCTCCTCCATACCCGGAAGGAGAGGCTCAGGGAACGGTGCGTCCCCCTCCCTGGAGCTATGAAACCGCAGGTACTCTTCGCGCGAGCATATGTCCCCCGCAAAGGGAATCTCTTCCGGATCCTCCCAGAGCGTCACTTCGGATGATTTGAGGAATGCGTCGACAAACGACGACCGTACCAGCTCGTTTTCCCCTTCCCGCAGCGGGTACGTCAGATAGAGATGTTCCGTCCAGTTTGTCGCCGCCTGATAGAACAGGTACCTGTTTTCCCAGACATGGCGGCGCTCGCGCTCACCCCGACGCCGTGCACTCAGGAAGACTTCGGGCTGATAGACGGAAGGGAATTCGCCGTCGACCAGTCCCGCGACGATCATCACCTCGACGGGGAGCTCGCGCGTTTCCTCGATGGAGGTCACCAGCACGCCCCGTCCGAACGCCTCCCGTACGTTATACCGCTCCTGACCGAGTGCTGTTTTCAGCCTGTCGAAATGCACGCGAAGACCCTGGCGCCCGTCCGGGCCGTCCTGCAAACGCGCCATCATCGCAAGGGCATGAAGTGTGTCGCGGAACGCGTTGAATGCGCGCACATCTTTCTCCATGAGTTCCGGGGTCCCGCGCAGTCCCGGGTCGATCAGGTTGGAAAGGACGGACAACCGGGCCATCAGCGAAAGCAGTTCCTTCTCGAACTCTGCCGCGGTCATTTCCGAATCGAAAGGGGTGAGAACGCGGCCAAGCGACTCCATGTCCGTTTTCGCCTTCCCCAGGGTCTGAACCTGCCCGGAAGCGCGCCGTCGATCCGATTCCTCCGCAGCCACCTCGAGAAGACGGCCCGCCTCCTCGCGCGCCCGTTCGATTTTCCCGAGCCAGGCGCCGAGACCGGCAGTCGCCCGTACCTCGAGTGCGACGGCAGAGAGGTTCCCTGCATCGAAGGGGGTGCCGCTCACCGGCACCGTGATATACGGGGACCCGGCGATCCGGAGCACGTCCTGCCGCCGGAACCCGTGCAGGGGAAGACGGAGGAGCCCGAGGAGTGTCACCGTCAGGGGGGAACGTGCGAGCTCGAACCTGTCGGTGATGTTCACCGGGATCTCGTATTCTGCAAAAAGCTCCCGCATGATGTCCGTGTATTTCCCCGGGTTGTGGAGCGCGATGCAAATCGCGCTCAGGTCCCTCGAGGGGCTCTCCGCCACCAGCCTTTTGACAAGCTTGCAGAGACATTCCACTTCGTGCACGCGACTGCGCGCCGCCATGACCGTCACGCTCCCGCGCAGGTCCGCTTTCGGCCGCGGGTCCCCGCTCGAGAAGAGTTTCCGGGCGATGTGTTCAGCGGCCCGGCGTGCGGCAGGCGGCCGGGCCGCAAAGCCGAAGAAGAACGCTGCGGCGGATGCTGCCTTCTCGCCGCCTGCCTCGCGAAATCCGAGCTCGGTGAAGAGCCTGTAGTTCTCTTCAAGATGGCCGAACAGCCCCGGGTTTCCCCTGAGGTAATCAAACATCATCGTGACAGAAAGTCCCGGCATCGCGCAAATCCTGCGTATGATCCTGACCTCCGGGACGGAGAATTCGTCGAACCCGGCAAGCGAAAGCGTCTCGACCCCGGGGAAGAGGCGGCGGAAGGCATGAACGAAATCCCCGGGAGGCATGACAAGGGAGAGGACCCTGTAGATCCCCTCCAGGTCTTCCGCATCCAGTGCGGCAAGCTCCCGCTCGTACGCCGCAAAGATAGACGCAACGTCGGCCAGTTTCGGTTGTTCCCCGGGAGGGGAGAGCGCAAGCTCTTCGGCCAGAATGTCGTGATAGATGCCGGATTCCTTCAACGCGGTGACCACGTCGATCAGCCGGTCGAATGTGCCGCGGGGGAGCTGGCGGTCTCTTCCCCGGAGGGAAAAATATGCGAGACCCCCGGCGACCGACCTGACCGCCCTGTGGAAGAGGAGCGTCCGAGGGGGACCGCCGACCACCGTCCTGGCCCCGGGAGAGAGGCGCATGATCTCCCGGGTGAGGTGACGGATCCTCCTCTTCGTCGGAACGACAACGAGGCACCCTTCCATCCGCGAACGGCGGACGCGTTCATCGAACGGCAGTGGAGGCGGCGCAGGACCGTGATGGAGAATGATCGGCATATCCGATTGTACGAAATAATCGAGGGAGGTTCAATCGCGCGCCGACTTGATTTTGGCCCCCTCTTTGACCACATTGCGACACACGCGTACGGCAACAGCCTGTCACTGCCACATTACCCTACACATGATGGTTCCTGCCGCAGTCGCCCTCCTCCGGCCGAAGCACTGTATCAAAAACGTCATCGTCTTCGCACCGCTCATATTCGGAAAAGGGCT
>DASVIU010000365.1:0-4380 GCA_036386275.1 Bacteroidota bacterium
CCCTGATTTCCGCCGGCGAATTCTCAACTGACATCAATCTCAACGGGCGCGGTCTGCCCCGTTTCTTCATCTACGATCACACTTAATGGAGGTGCAGCATGAACAAGTGCAAATGCAAATGGATATCCAGGCTCCTCGCCGTCGCCGTC
The DNA here is from genome assembly GCA_036386275.1 of Bacteroidota bacterium. Classification (GTDB taxonomy): domain Bacteria; phylum Bacteroidota; class Ignavibacteria; order UBA10030; family UBA6906; genus Fen-1273. The sequence continues at coordinate 150 of DASVIU010000365.1, forward strand.
GTGGCCGGGGCGGTGTTCGGTTGTTCAAAGCCTGCGGACGATGGGAAGATCCCCATCACCACAAAGTCCGACGAGGCGAGGAAGGAGTACCTTATGGGACGCGACTTGCTCGACGGGCAGCGGGTCCATGAGGCCACTCCGCATTTTGACAGGGCCATCGCGGTGGATCCCGGCTTCTGTGGAGCCGAACTGGCGCGTGCAATGGTTTCGACAGGCACTGCTGAGTTCCTGGATCATCTTAAAAAGGCAGTTGCTCTCTCGGGAAGCGTTTCGGAAGGCGAGCGCCTGGTCGTCCTCGCGGCCGAAGCGGGATCGACCGGCGATGTTGCGAAGAGGAAGGAGCTTCTGGACAAGCTCGTGGGGGCGTATCCGAAAGACGAACGGGTACACGACCTCCTTGGCAATCACTACAACAACGTGCAGGACTTCGCGGCAGCCGCAGGGGAGTTCAAGACTGCGACAGAACTGTCTCCGGCGTACGCCCCCGCCTACAACAGTCTTGGATATGCCGACCGGTCGCTGGGGAAATATGGGGAAGCCGAGCAGGCCTTCAAAAAGTACATCGAGCTGGTTCCGGGCGACCCCAATCCGTACGACTCGTACGCAGAACTCCTGCTGAAAGAGGGAAAATTTGACCAATCGATCGACAACTACAAACTGGCCCTCGCCAAGGATCCGAACTTCATTTCCTCGAAGCAGGGGATCGCATTCGACCATCTCTACATGGGGAAAGCCGATCAGGCCGGGGCTGATCTCCATGAGATGCTGGCGTCGGCCCGGGATGAGGGTGAACGGGGACAGGCAAGGTTCGATATGATGGTCCTGCACATTGATGGCGGGAACACCCTCATGGCACTTCAGGACTGCGACAGCAGTTATGCCATCGCAACAATACGGAATGACGTGAGCGACATGGCCGGGACCCTGGACCTTAGAGGGATTATCCTGGAAGAGGCGGGGAAATACGCCGAGGCGAAGGAAGTCTATGAACGTGCAATGAAGATGATTGAATCATCGAATCTCTCCGCGGAGAGGAAGGAGACGTACGTTCGCATACAACATATTCACGCGGCGACGCTCGCCCTGGCTGCAAAGAACCTGAACGATGCAAGAACACATGCCGGCGAGCTTGAGAAGCTCGTTGCTGCCAGGCCCAACCCGGCACGCGCGAGAGGTGTGCACGAACTGAACGGGAGGATTGCGCTTGGTGCAAAGGAGTATGACAGGGCGATCGAAGAACTCCAGAAAGCAAACCTGGAGGATTCCTACAATCTCTACCGGCTCGCCCTGGCCTACAGTGGCAAAGAGGATGCGACAAAAGCAAAAGAATATTGCGCCAGAGCCGCTCATTTCTATTCCCTCCCGGACGTGAATTACGCGTTTATCCGTCTGAAAGCCGAGAAAATGCTCGCAGGGATGAAAAACTAACGGTCCCGCCAATTTCACAGCCAAACACCGGGGGGCCACCCCCGGTGTTTGCATTCTTGTGCAAGATTCTGAAACTTATACTTGACAAAGTCGCAGTTTTTTCTGATAGTTAGTGGGTTTTTGCTCTCCACATCACCGTTCTTTGCTCTGGGTCGCTTTACAGGCACTTCCCACCAGTTGATCCTGGTGCCCATTGGTCAAACGACTCATACTGCTTTCGCTTTCAACTTTCCGGGATTGCAAAAGAGTATCCGCAGCCCGCGGCGGCTCCACGGCCGTTCCGCCACCTAGCCCATCCTGCCCCACATGTTCAGTCTCTCCGGCGATCTGCACAACGGTTGCGCCCTTTAACGACAGGGAGGAGCTATGAAGAAAATCATGGCATCGGCGCTCATGCTTGTACTCTGCCTCCCAATCTCCCTCAGGGCGCAGGTCACAGCCAACCCCGCCGTCCGCTCGATACTCCCCGGGCCGCCGAAAACCATCAGCCCTGCTCCTGGTGAATCACGATCGATCGAAGAACCCCTCACGTTCAGGTGGGCCCCCGTCTTCCTCGGGACGGGAAAGCAGGCATCGTACCGTCTTGTCATTACGCCGGTATTTGCCGAGCAGACTGCGGCCGACGCTCTCGAACAGAACCAGCCCCTCTTCAACCGGATCGTCAGCGATCCGTCGTTCGAGTACGAACCGGGCTCTCCGACGTTCAGGCTCTATCCGATGGCGGTGGGGTTCGCATGGCAAGTGCAGGCCGTCGATACCGGAGGGCATCCGGTCGCGGGCAACCTGGGGAAGAGCGAGGTCTCTTCATTCACAATTGTGAGCAAATTTCCACCTCCCGTGGTCAAGAAGCTGATCCCGGAGACGCTCATCGCGGGGACGTTCAGGATAGACGTCGAGGAATATGACCAGCCCTCAAAATCCGTCAACCCGAAACTCCCGAGCGGGATCGGCCGCGTAAAATTCACTTGCCCCCCGTACGTTCTTCCGTTCCCGTGGAAGAGCATTCGACCGGCTATGAAGACATTCTCCGTCGTCCAGTCTGTCAGTGATTCACTCACGCAGGTTCACATCTCTGACGCGCTCGTTGTGAACCCCTCTGTCCGCGTCGGGGACAAGATCCAGCTCAGCCTCCCGCAGCGGACGGAAGTGTCGCAGACGCTGATTGACAAGAACCTCGTTATCGGACTACTGAAGGGGTTGAAAGGGCCGGAAGGGATTCGTGTCCGGTTCCGGGACGTTGAGTGGACAGGCGCGCTGGCCCCCGTCGTCCTCCTCTCCGAAGGGATTGCATGGTACCCGGCTGCGCCGATCGTACCCCCTGTCCCGGCTCAGATCGGTATCGAACCCGGATTCTCGCTCGCGATCGATTCGCTCGTCATCACCCCATCGAAAGCCAGTGTGAGGGGCGCGATACTTCTTCCTCCCTGTATTATCAGCGGTAACGCCTGTACGCGGTCGTCACTCAGTCTCCCGTGGACCGGGATAACCGGTCAGTGCGAGTTGTACCGCGAGGTCCCCGACTCGTCGTTTGGCCCGTTCTTCGTCGGCGAAACAGGCATACAGGTATCGGGGAAGGGATACACGATTGACTTCTCGTCCGTTCATTCCGATCCCTCTGTCACCCCCCCTCCCGGGAACGCCTGGAAGGGAGTTGTGCTCAAGGCAGGCACCACGCCCGATCCGCCGGCTGACCCGGTACTTTCAAACCGGGGATACCTCAAGGCGAAGTACAGTTTTGCGAACGGCCTGATAGTCTCTTCAGGCCTCCAGGCACGGCTGGATCTTGCCTCTCCGTTTGCATTCCGCACAGTCGAGCCGATGGGATATCTCGTCGTGATGCGCCCGCCTGATGGCTTTCTGAAGCTCGGTGCATGCGGCGTGCAGGGGGGACAGTTCCTCTCCGGCGAGATCCACCTCCCGATTGCCGCCATACGGGACGAGAACGGAAGCCTCATCCGCGCCAGGTACGACACGCTTCACGTGCAGAACGACATGGATCTCTTCGGTGCGGTGAAGGTCCCGGGCGGGTTTACATGGGGGGAATTCTTCAAGACTGACGGATCGCCAAAATTCTACCAACTCGGGCAGGAACTGGGAGGCACGAGCGCCGAAGGTTACTTCTACCTTGCAGCGAGGCAGCTCCCTCCGTATTATCCGCTGGTCGGGAACATATTCACGCAGCCGGTCGTGTTTCCTCCGGACCCACAGCTTGAATTACAGGGGATACAGGGGATCACGCTGACGTCCCTCGGCCACAGGCAGTTCACGATATGGACCCAGGACGTCCCGGGTGGAACCGTGTACCTCCCCCGGAGGCTTGTGTTTGCCGCTGAGACTGTCTTCCCGCTCTGGATGAATGTGATTGGAACCGGCGTCCATACGGAAGTCCGCATCGCAAAGTACATCGACCAGGCGGATACGGTCAACCTCGGCCCGACCTGGTCCACGAATCCCAAATATCTCGGCGAAACGCCGTTCAAGGTATCGTTCAAGTCGGAGCCGAATTCCAAGGAACGGCAGATGCGCATGCAGTTTGTCGAGAGCGCCACCTGGTACAGTGATTTCAACGGAAAGATCATGCTGCACGGACCCATAAATGGCAGCGCGCAGTTTACGAACCTGACGTTCACATCGACCGCCAACGCCGGCGGTGCACAGCTCGATCTTGCGCAACCCCTGAGCATGGATTACTGGGGGGTGACTGCGGTCCCGAAGGACTCTACGAAGTCTGCGGGGATAGTCTGTGTCAAGCTCGGCGTCATCTATCTTACCGCCGCGGGGATTTTCGAGCCCAGGCATTTCG
>DASVIU010000366.1:0-1894 GCA_036386275.1 Bacteroidota bacterium
CAGCTGTGTGCGGGTCTCATCCACCGCGCTGTGGAGGGAGACCGCGAGATTGATCCGCTGCTTCTCATCGGCCATCCTGCGGATTTCTTCCACCCTCCCCGCAGTGGAGACGGTGATCCGCCTTGCCGTGATGCCCACCCCTGTAGTGAGGAGTCCGGCGGCCTTCATGACGGCGTCGTAGTTGAGGAGGGGTTCTCCCATCCCCATGAAGACGACGTTCGTGATCTTCTTCCCGGACTCGCGCCTGCCGGCAAGCACCTGGGCGACGATCTCACCCGCCGTGAGGTTTCGCCCGAATCCCATCGTCCCTGTCGCACAGAACGCACAGTCGAGCGGGCATCCGACCTGTGTGGAGACGCACATCGTCAGGCGTTTCTGCTCTTCGTCCCCGGCCGCATCCCCGTCCCGGAATGCGGGGGGGATCAGGACGCTTTCGATCTGCAGCCCGTCTTCAAGGGAGAAGAGAAGTTTTTCGGTTCCGTCCTGCTCTGAACGGCGGCGGGCCCGGAGCGCGACGACGCCGATCCTGGCCGCATCCTCGAGCCGGCTCCTGAAGGGCTTGCCGAGGTCGGTCATGGAGGCGAACGAAGTGGCCCCCCCGGCGTAGAGCCAGTGATACAACTGGGACCCCCGGTACGGGGCCTCTCCGATCCCTCGTGCGAACGCCGAGAGCTCCTCTTTCGTCATACCAAGCAGATTCGTCCGTTCATCACTCATGGCACTCTAATTTACGAAACGGGACACCCCTGCGCAACAGACAGCAGCGCCGTGGCGCCTTTCGGCGCCACGGCGCTCACGATTCATGGAAGCGGACAGCCCGTCAGGTTACACGGTCGCGCAGGTCATTTGTGGCCGTACGCCTGTACGTAGGCGGAAACGATAAGGAAGTCCACCCCCTGCGCGGCAGGCGGCGTGCCAATTGTCCCGTTGACAGCGAACGTCACTTTACGGTGCCCGGTGACTGAGTTGATGAGTTCGTTTACCCCGGCAGGGTTTCTTGTCATCGCAGGGGGATTCGTTGTCAGGAGCGACCGTGGCGTGTTGAAGTATGTCCAGTCGCCGATGTACGTCAAGAGCGTTATCCCGTTGACGGTGACTGTGCCTGCGGCATTTCCGAGCGTCGGCCCCTTTGTCGCAACCGTGATGTCGTACACCGATGCCCCGGTGAGCGTGTAGCTTTGATCGAACAACGTCGTCGGATCAATGACGACACTTCCCGTGTACGTTGTGTGCGACCCGTCGTTCAACGGGTATGTCGCATTGAAGGGTTGCAGATTAAGAGAAATTGTGACGTCACTGAAGGACGTGATACAATCGAACGCCATCAGCGGCAGGACGGCGATAACCAGCAGCGCAAGAAGTTTCTTATTCATTCCGATTCTCCCCAAGCGTTTGTCAATTCGTGATTGTGTCGGGACTCCGGCGCTATGCCGGTCAGCCCCCGAATCCTATCCCCGCGGAAAAATTCGTGACTGAGCCAAAATTCGCGTCGGCAAATATCGAGAAGAAGATGATATGTAGTCCGAGCCCTACCGTTGCACGGAAGTTGTTGGCACCGTCCATCGTAATGTCGACAGCCGGGATCGTCGCATTGGCCGGCGTGTACTTGAGCTGCATGCTGCTCTTTTCCCATGCCAGGCCCCCGTACACCCTCAGGATGGACCAGCTCTTGCTGGCTTCAGCGCCGATCGACAAACCCGAAAAATTGACCAGGTCCCCGAACGTGAACTTGCTGTAGAACACGTGCGCTGCGACGTCGAGGGGAATGGCCGGGACGTACTGGCTGATGCTGTGCTGCAGGCCGATCCCCCAGAGGCTTGCGCTCGGAAATGCCTTCATCGACGGTGTGGCAATGAACCGGACGATCGCCCGGGTACCATAGATGTTGCCGATC
>DASVIU010000367.1:0-5029 GCA_036386275.1 Bacteroidota bacterium
CAGCCGGGGGAAAACTGAAAGTGGGCGACAAAGCACCAGATTTCACTCTTCCGGGTGCGTCGAAGGACACAATCATGGAAGCGGGAATCAGCCTTTCATCCCTGACAGGCCGGAAAGCCGTCATACTCGCGTTCTATCCTGCAGACTGGGGCGGCGTAGGGAAGAAAGAAATGTGCACGATACGCGACAACTTCGATGCGCTGGGAGCGACGGTCATCGGCATCAGCGGCGACTATCCTTCCTCGCACAAGGAATGGGCGAAGGAGCTTGGTCTGCCGTTTATCCTCATGAGCGATCACTACCACAATGTCGCCCGGCTGTATAACAGTTTCAACGAGAAGTCCGGGTTCAATCTCAGTACGGTGTACGTCATCGACAGGAGCGGAACGATCGCGTACATCGATCCGGCGTATAATGCGGGATCCCCCGAGTCGTTCTTGAAGCTCAGGGATGCGCTCTCAACAATCCACGAGAATAAACCGGTGCCATGACGACCCGCATCTTCCCGTTCCTGTTCTGTGCCCTCAGTGCACTTGGACTCTCGCCGGGCGACACTTCCCCCTCGCTCATTTTGCCGAAGGAAGTTCATTTCCGCACGCTCCGCCAGCTCACGTTCGGCGGGGACAACGCGGAGGGCTACTTCTCCACCGATGAGACACGGCTGATATTCCAGTCCACAAGGGACAGCCTCAAATGCGACCAGGAGTTTGTCATGGACCTGGCCTCGGGCTCAGCCCGTATGATCAGCACGGGGAAGGGGCGCACGACATGCGGGTATTTCTTTCCGGGGGACACGATGGTGTTGTTCTCATCGACACATCATCTCATGAGCGAATGTCCTCCCCGGCCCGATTTCTCGCAGGGGTATACATGGGCCGTCTCCCCCGAGTACGACATATTCACGGCCCGACCGGACGGGAGCAACCTCCGGCGCATGACATCCACCCCCGGATATGACGCCGAGGCCACGATTTCCCCTCGCGGGGACCGGATAGTCTTTACATCGGTGCGGAACGGGGACCTCGACCTGTATTCGATGAACCTGGACGGGACAGGTGTACGACAGCTCACCACGGAGCTTGGCTATGACGGCGGAGCCTTTTATTCCTGGGACGGGTCCATGATCGTCTACCGCGCCTGCCATTATACCGACAGCGCCTCCGCGGCCTCCTACCGCCGGCTCCTGACCCAGAATCTTGTCCGGCCGCTCCATATGGAGATCTTCGTGATGAACGCCGACGGGTCGAACAAACGCCAGATCACATTCAACGGCGCGGCGAATTTCGCCCCCTTCTTCCACCCGGACAACAGGAGGATCATATTCGCCTCCAACATGGCGGATCCGAAAGGGAGGGACTTCGACCTTTACCTTATCAACACCGACGGGAGCGGGCTTGAGCGGGTCACGTACAATGACACGTTCGACGGCTTCCCGATGTTTACGCATGACGGCAGGAAACTCGTGTTCGCTTCCAACCGGAACGGCAAGCCGCACGAGACAAACCTCTTCATCGTCGATTGGAAGGATTGACTCACTCACAACCAGGGCAACGCAGGACACACGCAATGAACTCTCGAACGACACTCGCACTCGCTTTTCTGTCTCTCCTCCCCCCGGTCATCACCGCACAGAAGCTGGCCCCGGAAATCACGGCGGGCGACCTGAAGACGCACATCAGGTATCTCGCTTCGGATGAACTCGCGGGGCGCGCCTCCGGCTCACCGGGGAACGAGATGGCTGCCCGCTATATCGCCCGGTACCTTCATGAATGGGGGCTCACCCCGCTGGGGGACAGCGGATCGTATTTCCAGCACTTCCAGTTCGTGTCGAGCGTCCGCGCGGGCGCCGGAAATGCCCTCCGGTTCGAAGGGAAACCCGTCGCCGGGGGTGTCGTGAACGGGGTCCCTGATTCGGACTTCCGTCCGCTCGGATTTTCCCCGAACGGGACAGTGTCGGGACCGCTGGTCTTCGCAGGCTACGGCATCTCCGCGACGGACTCCAGCTATGACGATTTCAAGAACCTCGATGTAAAGGGAAAGATCATCGTCGTCCTCCGCTACAGTCCGGACGGGAGCGATCCTCACGGAGCACTGACGCAGTTCAGCTCATTCCAGACGAAGACGCGTGCCGCCCGCGACCGGGGGGCGGTCGGCTTCATCGTCGTCACCGGCCCGGCCGACGAACAGGAGGACGGCCTGATCAAGCTCAGGTTCGACCAGACTTTCGGCAACTCGGGGATTCCCTCCCTCACCATGCGGCGGGCGCTCCTGGAGCCGCTGATCGCACGGTCGGGCTGGACGCTCCGTTCCATTCAGGACTCGATCAAAGCAAGAAGGTCCTCCGTCGCATTCCCGGTCGCGGGGGTGACCGCCACGATCACGGCGGACGTGGAGAAGGTGTCCACGACCACCGCCAACGTCATCGGCTTCCTTCCCGGATCCGACCAGGCACTGAAGGACCAGGTGGTTGTTCTGGGTGCGCACCTCGACCACCTCGGACTGGGGGGTGAAGGATCGGGCTCGTTGCAGCCCGACACTGTTGCAATTCACCATGGCGCAGACGACAACGCCTCAGGGACCGCGGGACTCCTCGAACTCGCCCAGGCGTTCGCCTGGGAGCGGCCGTCTCTGAAGCGGGGACTCGTGTTCGCATTTTTCTCGGGGGAGGAACAGGGCACACTCGGCTCATCGTACTACGTGAACAACCCTCCCTTTCCCCTTGCCCGGACAGCCACGATGGTGAACATGGATATGATAGGCCGGCTGGACGGGAAGACGCTCACGGTATACGGGACCGGCACTTCGCCGGAGTGGGACACCCTGCTTGTACGGTATAACGCGGACTCCGCGTTCACGCTGAAGACCGTCCCCGACGGGTTCGGCCCGAGCGACCACGCGCAGTTCTACGGAAAGGATATCCCGGTCCTCTTCTTCTTCACCGGGAACCACAACGACTACCACAGGCCGTCCGATACCTGGGACAAGATCAACTACGCCGGGGAAGAACAGGTTGTCCGTTTCGTGTACCGGATCGCCGGGGAGATCGACAGAGATGCCGCGCGCCCCCCCTTCACGAGGACGGCGTCCTCGGCTCCGTCAGGGGACACCCGCGGTTTCCGGACCACGCTCGCGATCATCCCCGACTACAACGGTGGGGTGGAGGGGATGAAAATCAGCGTCGTCCGCCCGGGCGGCCCGGCGGACAAGGCGGGATTGAAGGCGGGAGACATCATCGTCGGCATGGCGGGAAAGAAGATCGTGAACATCTATGACTACATGGAACTGCTGGGGAAGCTTAAGGGAGGGGACAAAGTGGATCTTGTTGTGATGCGGGACGGGAAGACCCTGAACTGTACCGCGGAAATGGCGACAAGGAAGTAGGACGACAACCCGTCACAGCATGCGCCTGTCATTGCGAGCGAAGCGAAGCAATCTGGTTTGCATGGTGGACCAGATTGCTTCGTCGCAAAAAGCGCTCCTCGCAATGACAGGGTAGGCTATTTTTTTTGCACCTTCATGCTGGCGCGTACCTCCCGTATGAATTCATCTGCCACCCTCACACGGGACTCTTCGCTCCTCGCCGCCAGCATATCCCCCCTCCGCGCGCCGATGAGCTCCCGCAGCGCCTCCCTATCGCGCTCCTGAAGCGCGGCGATGAATGATTCGAACATTTCCTGTGCAGCCATTGTTGCACTCCGTGTGCTAGACGATCATCTGGTGTACCGCCAGCCCGTTTCTCTCAGTGTCAGGACATCGGTCCCCTCGCGCCGCAGGATCGCATCGACAACCTCCCCGACGAAGACCACATGGTCGGGGACTTCGAGCGTGTGCTTGACCCGGCACTCGAACGAGGCGCTGGCATCGACAAGAAACGGTGCCCCGTTCTTCGCCGGTTCATACTTCTTACCCCCGATCGTGTCCCCCTTCGCCTCGGGACCTTTGAGAAACGCTTTCGCCATGTCCCTCCCCCCCGACGGGAGGATATTCACGGAGAAAACCCCCGAGCGCCCGATGTACTCCCGCATCCTCGAATCCATTTCGACGGCGACCGCAACCCATGGAGGGGAGAATGAGACCTGCGTCACCCAGTTTGCGACGATCGTGGCAGGGACCGTCCCGTTGAGAGAGCCGACGACATACAGTCCGTACGGGATATGCTCCAGGACCCGAGCGGTTGTTTCCCTGTCGTTCACAGGCGCTCCCCTTCCGGGGCGGGGCGTTCCGGAGCGCACACGGGACATTCACACAACCCCCGCAGCAATTCCCACGTGTAGATCCCCTCGCCGTGCCCGTCCGCCCAGCGGAACTGGAGCGCGTAATTTCCCACCGGCACGGCTCCTTTCAGCTCGTACCGGCCGGGGGCCGAGGTGTCCTTCGGGGGAGGAGAAAACGTACGGAGCAGGACGGTCTCCCCCATGCACCCTGCGCACGGGCACGCATCGCGCAGGCGACGGAGGGACACAGGGCCGGCATGCCCGTCGTCCCACACCATCCGGATCTCTCCGCTTTGCTGCTGTTTGAACTCTGTCAGGTGCACGGGGCATCTTTGGGCGATTACACCATCCGGCGGGCGACTTCTCGCAGCGCGTCCTTCGTGAGGAACTTCTGAACGAGGGGGAAGAGTATGTGGTTTTCCTTGTGAATATGGTTGACAAATATCTGCACGATCACCCTGGAGACCGACGACAGGTCCGCCGCGGCGGCTTTGTCATCCCGGTGCTTCCCCAGGCGGTCCACCGCGCGCCGGAGGCGCCGGAATTCCTTTTTCAGCACCTTGTGGTCTTCCCTCATCAGTTCGGTCGGTCCCTCGACATACCGCTCGAGAACGGGAAACAGCGCTTCCTCCTCGCTCCGGTTGTGAACGCTCACCTCGACCTCGATGAACTCCACAGCCCTGAGGACCTTTCCGTACGCGTCCCGTGTGAACCCCGCCTCTGCAATCGCGGTCGTCGCCTTGTTGAGCGACGACAGCTGTACGAGAGCTTCGTTGTGTTCCTGCATGAAACGGGCGATGGGATCGATGTTCCGT
>DASVIU010000368.1:0-5462 GCA_036386275.1 Bacteroidota bacterium
TATCTTCCGGAGCTGACGTGAACTCTCGCCGATCACACCGACGAGCCGCCGACGATCGGGAAGAGAAAGGCCCGAGGATCCGACGATATCACCGGTGATGACCGCATAGCGAACGGCACTATCGGGCTTCATTCGACCCCCACGAGCGTGTATGGGCCTTTTGGGATGACGGCAATGGACGCGTCGGGACCAAATTTCCTGAATCCATCCTCGAGGGCCTCCTCGACGGACGTGGCCGTCCTTATGAAGAGGTCGTGGCCGAACCTGGCGGCAATGTTCGGGGAGACAAGCACGACATCGGCCTGCCTGGCGGCTTTTGCGCATTCCTCCAGCTGCCACTGATCGATAAGGACAGGGTTCGCCGTGATAGTCTCGACGAACGCGTCCACCGTGCGGTAGGTGGTCGCCATCGATGTGAACTCAGGGCTCCCGAGGCCTTCCTCACACTCGGCCGCCACAATCAGCATCCCCCCTTTCTTCACAACCGGGAGTGCCGCCGTGATCCCCTTCACCGACTGATAGTACGTAAGATCCAGCGGATAGCCCGCGCTCGTCGTGATCACGATGTCGGCCTGCCGGGGCGCAATCGCTTTCACAGAGGTGCGTACAAACGCAATCCCCTGTGCGTGCGCAGACTCCGGATCTCCGGCAAACATTCCTGTTATCGCGCCACTGACATCGAGCGACACATTGACGATAAAGTCATGGCCTGCTTTCCGCGCGATCTCGAGGAGCTCGTGATGGAGCGGATTATCGACAATGGAGCCCTCACAGCAGGCAGGGTTCTCGAGGAAGAAGGGGCTGTGAAGAGCCTTGATTGTGAGCTCGCCAGCGCACCCCGGAGCGACGAGTTTCCGGCCCCCTGAGAAACCGGCCATCAGGTGGGGCTCAATAAAACCGGTTGTGAGCTTCAGGTCGGATTCACAATATTCCCTGTCGATGTACACAGGCGTATTGCGGGATGTGACCCCGAGGTACTGTTGTTCCTCGAGCACGCGGGCGTGATGGTCGACCACCCTGTAATCGCCCAGTATCCGTTCCCCCACCATGAGCCTGAGCTCATCGGCCGTGCTGGAGCGATGGAGGCCGGTGGCGACCAGAATCGTGATGTCCCCCCGATCGATCTGATTCTCTTCAAGAGTCCTGAGAATCGGAGGAAGGAGGACTGTATTGGGGACGGGACGCGTGATGTCGCAGATGACGATACAGGCCGATTTCGATCCCTGTGCAATGTCCGCCAGAGGCCGGCCACCTGCCGGTCCCCTGAGTTGCCTCTCCAGCTCTCCCGCGGGATCAGAGAGAGGAACCGTCTGCGGCATCGTCAGCACTTTCAAGAGATTGCGTTCGGGGATTTCGATATCCATCCCCTCCCTGCCGAAAGCCAGATGGATTTTCATGCCGTCCCCCGGGGGGTTGTGCACCTGTCGACGAGATACACGATCGACCTGTAGCTGAGACCGCTGTGCAGTGAGAGCCCGATTTCGCACGTCCTGCTTGTCGAATACCCTCCGGCGCAGTCACGGGGGATGCCCGATTTGAGACCGGCGAGTGCCGACGCATTCAATTCCGGAAAGGTGAAGCCCCTGTCTCCCGCCCATCCGCAGCAACCGACGCCATCGGGGACGACCACCCGCTCCGCACACATCTCGGCCAGTTTCCTGAACCGAGGGGAGAGGCCCATTTTGGTGGCGCTGCATGTCGTGTGTATGGCCACAGTCTCGGCAAGTTTCCTGAATTCCAGCCTCTCCGGAAGATACGTGAGTATGAACTCGACGGGCTCGTAGAGGCGGAGACGACTGTCGAGCGTCTCCCTCATTCTGTACAGACAGGGGCTCATATCCACGTACACGGAAAGCTCACCGTTGTTTGACGTCTCCAGGAGCGCCCGGTTCAATTCGTCCGCCTTCATCGACCCTTCCTCTTTGAATCCCTTGCTGTCGAACGCCATTCCGCAGCAGAGGCGGGAGAGGTTCTTCGGAAACAACACCTGATAGCCGGCCTTCTCGAGGAGCGAGACCGTTTTGTGCGTGAGCGGGACCTCCCGATCGTAGTCGCGCGACGTCCCCATCGTACGGTTAATGCAGCTCGGGAAGTAGACGACCTTAGATTGCTTCGCGGCGCCTTCGGCGTCGCTCGCAATGACGGGGTTTAAGGGGAGGCGACCGGCGGCGCTGGAGGACGGAAGCCGGCCCGCCCCGCGCGGCAGGTATTCGTTCCAGAGGGGGATCCTGTTGCCGGAAAGTTTGCGGAGCGCCAGGGCGGCCCCCCCCATCAGTTTCGTGCCGAGCAACGCATGCGAAGCACCGACAACATTCAGCATGACGCTCATTGTTCCGGTGACGGCCGGCATATTCCCGGCGAGCGCCCGCGCCACCGCATGGGGGAACCGGCCCGTCTGACGCCACCGGATATACTTTATCATTTTCCCGGTGTCGATACTGACAGGGCATGCCGTCGAGCAGAGTCCGTCCGTGGCACAGGTCTCAACGCCTTCGTACCGGTATGCTTTGCTCAGGGCCGCGAGCCTGCCGGGAGATTCGCCGGAGGCCCTGAGCCTGGACATCTCTCTGTACACGACAATCCTTTGCCTCGGCGTGAGCGTGAGGTCCTTCGAGGGACACTGCACTTCGCAGAACCCGCACTCAATGCACTTGTCGATGATCTCGTGTGCCGGAGGAAGGGGCTTCAGGTTCCGGAGATGCACCAGAGGGTCGTTGTTGATGACCACACCGGGATTGATCAGGTTTTCCGGGTCGAAGAGCGACTTGATCTCTTTCATCAATGCGTAGGCCTCGGCGCCCCACTCGAGCTCGACAAACGGGGCCATGTTCCTGCCGGTGCCATGTTCCGCTTTCAGCGAACCGTCGTATTTCCTCACCACCATTCCCGCGACTTCATCGATGAAGTCCCTGTAGCGGTTCACCTCGGAGGAGACATTGAAATCCTGCTTGAACACAAAATGCAGGTTCCCGTCAAGCGCATGGCCGAAGAGTATGGCGTCCCTGTACCCGTGCTTCACGAAGAGATTCCGGAGATCAACGGAAGCCTCCGCAAGCCGGGGGACAGGAAATGCAACATCCTCTATGATGACTGTCGTGCCGGACCTGCGCATTGCGCCTACGGAGGGGAAGAGCCCCTTCCGGATATCCCAGAGTTTCTCGTATTCGGCAGGAATGCTCGTGAACTGGAGCGGACGGACCATCGGATACCGGCCCAGGGCACGGGAGACCTCATCGACGCGGGATCCGAGGGCGGAGGGATCAGAAGCGCGGACCTCAACCAGAAGCGAGCAGACGGCTTCGTCCAGGGCGGGAAGGTAGTCCGGCATCCCCTCCTTACCTTCCACTGAATGGAGCGACTCCCTGTCCATCAGCTCAACGGCGTCCACGCTGAATGTCTTCAGGACGGGGACGGCACTGCAGGCGGCTTCAATATCCGGAAAAAGGATCAGTCCGCTTGCCTTGCAGGGAGGATCGGGGACGGTATTGTACGTGACCTCGGCGATGAATCCCAGCGTCCCTTCCGAACCGATCATCAAGTGCTCTATGATGTCGACCGGATCGGCAAAATCGACGAGGGCATTGAGGCTGTAACCCGTGGTATTCTTCATCCTGTACTTGTCGCGAATTCTTGAGGCGAGCCTTTCGTTGGATTTCGTTCGACCGGCCAGTGTAGCGATCCGCCGGAGAAGCACACTGTGGGTGCGGGCGAACTCCTCCCTGCTCTTCGGGTCACCGGTGTCCAGAACCGACCCGTCTCCGAGTATGATCCTCATCGAGGCGATTGTCCGGTAACTGTTCTGTGCCGTCCCGCAGCACATGCCGCTGGCATTGTTCGCGGCAATACCTCCTATCATCGCGGAGTTGATCGACGCGGGATCGGGACCGATCTTCTTTCGGTACGGGGCGAGATAGACATTGGCATGCGCGCCGACGACTCCGGGTTGGAGCGTGATACGGGAGGCGTCTTCGTTAATGTGCCAGAGTTTCCATGATCCGGCCAGGACTATCAAAATCGAATCAGAGAGCGACTGACCGGAGAGGCTGGTACCTGCCGCGCGGAAAGTGACGGGGAGCCGGAGCCGGCGCGATTCTGCGAGAACACGGACGATCTCCTCCTCCGACTCGACCTTGACGACGAGGTTCGGGATGAGCCTGTAGAAACTGGCGTCGGTCCCCCAGGCAAGCGTGCTCAACTCATCGTGGAGAAGACGGGATGGCGGGAGGAATGTACTTAACGAAGAATGAAACTCGGAGTATTTGCCGGGAAGCATGGGATGAGGAGGTGAGACACCGTGAGGACTCACTTGGTATCTGGCGGAGGGGGGGGCGGTGGAGGAGGATCCTTCATGGATTTCTCGACCCCTTCCTGAATATCCCTCATCGCATTTTTGAACTCGCGTATCCCTTTCCCCAGATTCTTTCCGAGCTCAGGCATCTTCTTCGGACCGAAGAAAATCAGGATCACAAAAAGAATAACCAGGAGCTCTCCGCCGCCCACGTTCTCAAACATGCCCATCCCTCCGCATTATATTACATCCGCATTATATTATTGGACAAATATATTGCAGTTTGGGTTTATTTGCAAGAAATTGACCATAACCGTCCGGAATCCCAATGAAACGAGCGATCGTACTTCTCTTCGTCGTCCTCTGCACGGGTCAGACCTTCACCCAGACTCCCGGTGTTACCACGGGGATCGAGGTCCTGCGCGGTGAGCTGTTCGCCCCGTTGAAAGGCAAAAAAGTCGGTTTGATCACGAACCCGACAGGTGTGGACTCCAGGCTCCGGTCCACGATTGACATACTCAAGTCCGCCCCCGGCGTGAACCTCGTGGCTCTCTTTGGGCCGGAGCATGGCGTTCGCGGGGATCACGACGCCGGAGCCAGCGTGGATTCGTACACGGACAAAGAAACCGGACTGCCGGTCTATTCTCTCTACGGCAAGACACGAAAGGCGACACCGGAGATGCTGAAGGGGATCGACGTGCTCGTCTACGACATACAGGATATCGGATGCAGGTCGTACACGTTCATAAGCACGATGGGTCTCGCGATGGAAGCGGCCGCTGAGAACAAGATCCCGTTCGTCGTTCTCGACAGGCCGAACCCGCTCGGGGGGGTGAGGATGGAAGGGAACCTGGTGGCAAAGGGATTCGAGTCATTCGTCAGCCAGTATCCCGTCCCGTATGTCTATGGCCTCACGTGCGGGGAGCTCGCCGGGTATCTTAACGATGAGGGACTGCTGGCAGGCGGGGTCCGGTGCTCACTCACCGTCATACCGATGAAAGGGTGGAAACGCGGGATGATATTCACAGACACCGGACTCCCCTGGGTACCCACCTCGCCGCATATCCCGGAGGCGCGCTCCCCCGAATACTATGTCTGCTCGGGGATGCTCGGGGAGCTGGGTGTAATTTCCGAAGGGGTGGGGTACACCGTCCCGTTCCAGATATTCGCGGCC
>DASVIU010000369.1:0-1561 GCA_036386275.1 Bacteroidota bacterium
TACATTCATAATATACGACGAACAACCGGACAGAATCCACAGGGAGTTCACCCGTGAAAAAGAAAACCGCAAAGACCGCCGGGAAAGGGTTGCGGGGAAGGGACTTCGTTTCCGTCGACGATTGCTCCGCCGGAGAGATCAGGGCGCTCTTCACGCTTGCTTCCGCGATGAAGTCGCACCGGAAAAAATACAGGAAGGCGCTCGAGGGGAAGATGATGGCGCTGATATTCGAAAAACCTTCTCTTCGCACGCGCACCACATTTACGGTCGGCATCAAACAACTGGGGGGGGACTCTCTCCTTCTGACGCCGGCCGACATCAGCCTCGGGAAGAGGGAGTCGGTCTACGACGTTGCGAAAAACCTCGAACGGATGGTCGACGGCATCATGATCCGGACATTCGGACACGAGATATGCACTTCGATGGCCGACCACGCGTCGATTCCGGTGATCAACGGGCTGACGGACCATGAGCACCCCTGCCAGGCCATGGCTGATTTCTTCACAGTGCTGGAATGCAAAAAGAACCTGCGGAAGCTGAAACTCGCCTACGTGGGGGACGGGAACAACGTGGCCCATTCCCTGATGCTTACGGCCGCAAAGCTCGGCGGGACGCTGTTCCTCGGCACTCCTCCCGGGTACCGGCCGGAGGCGCGAGTGATGGAACGGTGCAAGGACCTGGCCGGGGAGAGCGGCGCGACGATCGTCTGGACCGCCGATCCTGCGGAGGCGGTGCGGGGCGCCGACA
This sequence comes from Bacteroidota bacterium, assembly GCA_036386275.1. Lineage (GTDB taxonomy): Bacteria > Bacteroidota > Ignavibacteria > UBA10030 > UBA6906 > Fen-1273. The sequence goes on from DASVIU010000369.1 coordinate 748, forward strand.
TGGTGTACACCGACACCTGGGCGAGCATGGGGCAGGAGGAGGAGGCGGAAGTCCGCCGCCGGATATTCAGCCCGTACCAGGTCAACCGCGCACTCTTTTCACTGGCGAAACGGGATGCGCTTTTCATGCACTGCCTCCCCGCGCACCGGGGGGAAGAGGTGACGGACGAGATCATCGATTCGCCTAATTCGGTCGTCTTCATGCAGGCGGAGAACCGCCTCCATGCGCAAAAGGCGATCATGTTCGAATTGCTTCGTGACTGAGCATATGAGCGGGCTTGTCCTTATTGCGGTGGGGGGCAACGCTCTCATCCGGGCCGGTCAGAAGGGGACCGCGCAGGAACAGTTCCAGAACGCCGTGGACACCGCGGCGGTCGTCGTCGCGCTGATCGGTGCAGGGTACCGTGTCGTCCTCACGCACGGGAACGGCCCTCAGGTGGGGGCGGCGCTCGTCCGCTCCGAGCTCGCGGCGGCGCACGCGTACCGGATGCCGCTGGATTGCTGTGTCGCCTCCACTCAGGGGGAGATCGGCTATGTGCTCCAGTACGCACTCTGGCAGGCGCTCCAGGCACAGGGACTGGCGACCCCCGTCGTCTCGCTCGTCACCCAGGTGCTTGTCGACAAAGATGACCCGGCATTTGCGCGACCCACCAAGCCGATCGGTCCGTTTTATACAAAGGACGAGGCTGACCGGTACCGGGACCTGTTCAGCTGGGATATCGTGGAGGACTCCTCCAGGGGTTTCCGCCGGGTCGTCGCCTCCCCCGAGCCGCGCGGGATCGTGGAGCTCGAGGCGATCCGTGCCTGCGTCGACC
>DASVIU010000370.1:0-1729 GCA_036386275.1 Bacteroidota bacterium
GTGTAGAGCGGATATCCCGTCGGGTGGGCGATCCCGAGCGTGCAGGCGACTGTTGAGAGTTCGCCGCTGTCGATGAACCCGACACCCGGGGCGACGGTGAAGCAATAGACCGCGAATGCTGCCAGGCCGGTAAGGAGAGCCGCGGTCCCGGGCCGTTTCAGGAGGGGCTTCATTCCATGGGCCTCCCCGTGTCCACAGGAGTCGCACGTCCCAGGAAGGCTGCGATCTCCAGAAATTCCTGCCTGACCCGTTTCATTGTTGCACCCACCCGCGATTGAAGCGCCGTCCCCGAAGAGCCGTCATACAGACGGGCCAGACGCTGGAGCTTCTCCCCCTGAGGGAGAACCCATCCCCTTTCTTCGAGGCCGATACGAATGAGCAGCTCGAGTCTCCGGTACATAACGTAAGCGGAGGCGAGAAACGCCGCTTCGCCGGGTATTCCGGGAGGACGCCAGGCCTCCCTGAGGATAGCACCCACCCTCCCCCCCCTGATCTCCGGTCTCGATCCCCCGAATCTTAACTGGAACATCTGCACGATGAATTCCACGTCGGCCATCCCTCCGGGACCATGCTTCAGGTCGATGAAGCTCCCCATGCGGGTTTTACTTCGCGTTTCCATCGCGCGACGCATAGCAACGATTTTTTCCCCCCATCCCGGCGGAAGGGGGGTCTCGTACACCCACGAGGAGACGAGAGCCGATACGTATCCCCCGACAACGCGGTCGCCCGCCACGAACCGCAGGCGCGTCAACGACTGCCGTTCCCAGAGTGACGCGCGCGTGGCAAGATACTTCGCGTACGAAGCCGCCTCGACGACGAGCGGGGCGCTCTTCCCCTCCGGCCGGAGCCGCACGTCAGCTTCATACAGCCTCTCCCCCGAAGCGGAAGCTGTTATTCCCCTCAGTATCCGCGCCGCCATCTGCTCCTGGGCGGGTCGTGCGGTATCGCCTGCGTCCCCTGCAACGAAGAGGAGATCAAGGTCGGCATCAAACCCCAGCTCTTCCGTACCGAATTTTCCGAGCGCAAAGACCGCCAGCGGAGGGAATGTCTTTTTCCCTCTTCGGCGCACCGCGGCGAGCGATGCGACCACGACGGAAGAAGCGATGGCAGAAATTTCCCCCGTCAGCGCATCGAAGTCGGTGAACCCGAGGAGGTGGCGCACTCCCGCCATCAGCTCATGGCGAGACTTGAACCCGGCAACATCCCGGGGGTCCGGGGCTGGCAGATCACGCGGAGCGGCAAGACCCTCCAGGTCCGAGGAGATCAATTCCAGGAGGAGGGGTTGCCTCCCGAGCTCGCGGGCAAAGCGGGGACTGACGGCACAGATTGTGAGTATGAACTTCCTGTAGCCGGGATCGCCAAGTTGAATGAAAAAGAGATGAGGGAGCGCTTGCGCGGTCGCCAGGAGAATGAACGATGCAAGAGTGACGTCAGGATCCAGCGTCGCCTTGATCTCCTCGAAAAGTCCGGGCGCGACGGAAACGAGGGCCTCCTTTGCGCGCGCATCAAGGCCGGGCATCCCCGCAGGAGCTCCCCCCCTGGCGAGAAGTCTGATGTTTTGCGCCGTATGCCGCACGTCGCGAAACCCCATTCCACTTACGGCACGGGCCGCCGACCGTTCATCCATCGCGCCGCCGAGAAGGGCCTGTATCCCGACGCCGGCGGCTTCCCGTTCCCCCCCCAGCACCTGGGCGAATATTTTCCTGACCGCACCAAGATTCGCATCCAG
>DASVIU010000371.1:0-6984 GCA_036386275.1 Bacteroidota bacterium
ACGGCCCGGGGGAGTTCCTCTTCGTGGTGCTCGGGGTGGCGCTTGTGCCGGCCGTCGCGGAAGAGCGCCTCTTCCGCGGGCTCGTCCAGAGAAATCTCGAGGCGGCGGCGGGGTGGAAGGGCCCGGTGATCACGGGGATCATATTCGGACTGTATCATTTCAACCCGTTCACGCTTGTCCCGCTTGTCGCCCTCGGGGTCTTCTTCGGGTTCATTGTGTACAGGTCCGGCAATATCACGCTCTCGATGTCGGCCCACTTCTTCAACAACTTCATCGCCTGCTCCGCCACGTACCTCAGGCTCGACGACAATTTCGTGGCGCTGGCGCCCGGCGCAGCGCCGACACTCAAGCTGGCAGCGTCGAATTTCGCCATTTTCGCAGTGGTTTTTGTTGCCGCCACTTTGTATTTTATCAAAAGTACGGGCCACGACGAATCCGGCGAATCATACTGACTGAAAACACGTGAGCAATCTTGTCACCCGCGTCCTGGTTGCGGTCGTGGGTATACCTGTCATCCTCCTGGTCACAATGGCCGGAGGTTTTTATTTCTATGCCTTCGTTCTTCTGATCGCACTGCTGGCGATCCACGAAGTCTTCTCGCTGGCGCGGGCGAGGGGTGTCTCTCCCCAGGTCGGGGCCGGGATGACGCTCGGCGGGCTGGTGGTGACGGTGTTTGCCTACTTCAAAGTCCGCTTCCTCGTCATCGGCGGGCTTCTTGCCCGGGGGATCCACGTGCCGTTTCCTTCAATGGCGCAATCGCTCCTGATACTGTTCCTGGTGGCTCTCCCCCTGATCATGACGATCGAGCTGTTCCGCGGAAAGCCGGGGGCGCTCATGAACATCGCGACAACCTTTTTCGGCGCCAGTTATGTGGGTCTGTTTTTGGGCTCTCTCGTCGGCCTTCGCGAGCTGTTCATTCCGGAGGATTTTCCCGTGGACGCATACTTCCCGGTCCACGGGACTGCCGTCCCGGATGACGTTGCAGGGCTGCTGTACCGGTGGGGAGGGTACACCGTGATCGCCCTGTTCGCCTCGATCTGGGTGTGCGATTCAGCGGCCTATTTCGCAGGGCGGGCGTTCGGACGGCACAAGCTGTTTGTGAGAGTAAGCCCCAACAAGACGTGGGAGGGGGCGGCCGCCGGTTTCCTTGCGGCCCTGGGGATATTCCAGATTGCCCGGAGCGTATTACCCTATATGAGCGTCGTCGATGCGCTCGTCTGTGGAGCCATCGTCGGCGTATGCGGACAGATCGGGGATCTTGCCGAGTCGCTTCTGAAGAGGGATGCAGGAGTGAAGGATTCGTCCTCACTGATCCCGGGGCACGGCGGAGTGCTCGACCGGTTCGACAGCCTGCTGTTCGTTGCCCCCCTGGTATTCGTGTACCTTGATTTCATCGTGTTCTGAGCGGAGGGAAGAAGATGAGCGAAGGGACGAAGCAGAAGGTCCATGTGATCACGATGGGCTGCGTCAAGAACACGGTGGATTCCGAAAAACTCATGGCGCAGCTCCGGCTGAACAATTTCGAGATCGTCCCGTCGATTGAAGGGGCGGATGTGGCGGTGATCAACACCTGCGGCTTCATCGATGCGGCGAAGGAAGAGTCGATCGATATGATCATCGAGCAGGTGAAGCGGAAGGGGAACGGGTCGCTCAGGAAAGTGTACGCCATGGGGTGCCTGACAGAACGGTACCGTCAGGAATTGACGGGGGAAATTCCCGAACTGGACGGCATTTTCGGGTCCAACCAGATTCCCGACGTCGTGCGTTCCCTCGGGGCGGAGTACAGGTCCGAGCTCCTTGGTGAACGGATGCTGTCAACCCCCTCCCACTTTGCCTATCTGAAGATCTCCGAAGGATGCGATAATCCCTGTTCCTTCTGCGCGATCCCCCTCATGCGTGGCAGGCACGTCAGCCGTCCGGTTGAGGAGATCATCAGCGAGACGGAATCCCTCGCCGCGAAGGGAGTGAAGGAACTTATCGTCATCGGGCAGGATACTACTGCGTACGGGCTCGATCTGTACGGGAAGCGGCGCATTGCCGCGCTCCTCCCCAGGATCGCCGACATCCCGGGGATCGCATGGGTCCGCCTGATGTACGCCTACCCCGCGCACTTCCCGCCGGACCTTCTGGATGTCATCGCGGGTCACCCCCGGGTCTGCAGGTACCTCGATCTGCCGGTGCAACATGCGGCGGACGACGTGCTGAAATCGATGAGACGGGGGATCACAAGGAGGTCATTGCTCGATCTGATCGGCAGGATACGGGACGCCGGAGTCGCCCTGCGCACCACGCTCATCGTCGGGTACCCCGGGGAATCCGCCGAGGATTTTGCCCTTCTCGAATCGTTCGTCCAGGAGACCGGGTTTGCCCGGCTCGGTGTCTTTACGTATTCCAGGGAGGAGGGGACGACGGCATATCCCCTTGGAGATCCCGTCCCCGCAGAGGAAAAAGAACGCCGGAAGGGGGTCATCATGGAGATTCAGAAAGGCATCTCCGTTGAACGGAACGAGGCGCTTGTCGGCTCGAGGCTCCGCGTCCTGATCGACAGGGCCGAGGATGGACTGTACGTCGGGCGGACGGAACAGGACGCGCCCGAAATCGACAACGAGGTCTTTGTGTCAGCTCCCGGACCGCTCACACCGGGGACGTTCTCCGACGTGGAAATCCACGACGCTACTGAATACGACTTGTACGGGAGGTTGTAGCCATGGAGCGACGCGCGTATGTATGCCCTGTCATCGTCCTGCTCCTCTGGTGCGTGCCCGCAGCCGCGCAGGTCGAAATAACCGCACAGCCCCCCCCGGAGTACTCTGCCACACTTTTCCTCGACCCGATAGCATTCCTCGGGTCGCAGCCCGGCGAAGCCCGGCTCGATGTGTTCGTAGAGGTCGGGTACGACAACCTGAGTTTTGTGAAAACAGGGGACACCTATGCTGCATCGTACGAGATAGGGATCGGGATCGACGATTCCACGGGGACGCAGGTACTCGAGAAACTGTGGACCGAGAACATCGCCGGACTCACGTTCGACCAATCGGTTTCCTCCTCGGGCTATTCGCTCCAGCAGCGCTCGTTCCCGGTCGCCCCGGGACGATACGCCGTGCGTGTGAGCGTGAGGGATCTGGAGTCGAAGACCGAGAAGAAGGCTTCCTACAAGTGCGTCGTACCGGACTTCTCGGCGTCTCTTGTTGCGCTCAGCGATCTCATGATCGTCAGCAGGATCACGGTCAGGGACGGCAAGAAATCGATACTCCCGAATGTGTCACCCAACGTAGGGAATCTTTCCGAAGCCTTTTATGTGTTCTTCGAAGTCTATGACCGGGCGGGCGCGGATTCACTCCGGTTTGAGGCCCGTGTCCTGGACGCGAAGCAGGAGGTCGTCGTCCGGACCGATACGACGGAGTTTGTGAAAACGGGACGGAACGAAGTCTTCATGCGGATCGACAACTCGCAGATGCCGCTGGGTGACTACCTGCTCTCCATCCGGGCCGTCCCTGCCTCCGTTCCACGGGACGCACAGAACGGGGAAAAGCAGTTCATCGCGTCGCGGGCACGGACGATCATTGTCCGCTGGAAGGGTCTCCCCAGGGCCATGAAGGACATTGATCTGGCAATCGAACAGCTCGAGTATATCGCCAAAGACAATGAGTTGGCGGATCTGAAATCGGGGGTAACGCTGGCGGAGAAGCAACAGAAGTTCCTCGCGTTCTGGAAGAAAAGGAGTCCGAATCCGAACGCGCCCCGCAATGAGAAAATGGCGCTCTTCTACGCCCGGGTCGACTATGCCAACAAGCACTTCACCCGCTACCGCGAGGGATGGCGTACGGACATGGGGCTGGTGTTCATTCTCCTGGGTCCCCCGAGCAACGTGGAACGGTATCCTTTCCAGATAGATGAGAAACCCGAAGAGGTGTGGCAGTACTACGATCTGAACTATCAGTTTGTTTTCAGGGACGAAAACGGGTTCGGGGACTACCGCCTCCTGACCCCGCTCTGGGAAGTGTACAATCGCCGCCGTGAGTTCTGAGCCGGTTCTTGACGTTCGTCCGCGTATTCGGTATACTCCGACCATGCGTTCCATCGGTCGGCACGGCCTGATTCTCCTCCTCATAGCCTCGTCCTCCCTTTCTTTCGCCGCCACGATCCGGTCCCTCTCGGTCCGGGGGAACAGCGCATTCACCGGGCGCGAGATCACCGGCTGGCTCTCATCTCGGGCCGGCGTGCAATTCTCGGAGGCGGCCCTCCGGAGCGATTCAGTTCTGGTTCTTGACTCCTACCGTGCCGAGGGGTACCTGGGTGTCCGGGTCCGGTTCGGCAATCCTTTTTTCTCCCCCGACAGTGCATTCGTTGACGTGATCCTTGTAGTAGAGGAGGGGAGGCAGACTCTCCTCGCCCGGCGCGGCGTGACGGGGGAAGTCCGGCTTTCCGAGGCGGAGATACTCGACCGTTTCGATCTCGGTCCCGGGGCTCCGCTGAACCAGAGTCTCCTGGAACGGGACATCGAGGCCCTTCTCGTCAGGTACGAAAAAATGGGCTATCCGTTTGCCCGCTGCTCGGTCGACAGCCTCCTGAGCCGTCCCGGGAGGCTTGAAGACTCCGTGGAGATCGTGCTGAGGGTGGAGGAGGGCATCAGGATGACAATCGACGAGATCCGTGTGGAAGGGAACAAGGAGACGGATGCGTCGGTCATCACGCGCGAAACACGTCTTGAGTGGGGCGAACCATTCAATCCGGCCAAGATTGACGCCATCCGGGAACGATTGAACAGGCTGAATATATTCTCTTCCGTCGCCTCTCCGGAACTGTACGTACGCGACGGGCACGGGGGATTGCTGCTCAAAGTCAAAGAGGGGAACACGAACACGTTTGACGGGATCCTGGGGTACATACCTCCGGCTGTCCCGGGCTCATCCGGATACCTGACGGGTCTGGCATCGGTGTCGATGCGCAACCTCTTCGGCACGGGGCGGAAGCTCAGCCTTCGCTGGCAGCGGGAAGACCGCCTCTCGCAGGAAATCGGGGTCCGGTACCTCGAGCCGTGGATCTTCAACCGCCCCGTCAATGTCGGCGGAGGATTCCTGCAGAGGCAGCAGGACAGTACATATGTGCGGCGCACACTGGATCTCCGGACAGAATTGATGCTGTCGGAGGAGTTGTCCGTTTCTCTGGTCTTCAGTGCCGAGAAGGTTATCCCTGCGACGGATTCGACGACGGTTGCGCAGGTGGTCGGAACCAATGAGACCACCGGCGGGATTGAGATACAGTATGACACGCGGGACGACGTCTACAGCCCGGAATCCGGGGCGCGATACAGGACAGACTATCACTACGGGCGCAAATCCATAGGGTCCGTCCCCGCGGGCGCCGCGCTGTCAGTAGTCGCCGGGGGGACGGTCCAGAGGCTGGGCGTGGACCTGGAGTTCTTTCTCCCTGCGTTCCGGCGGCAGGTGGTTGCGTTCGGACTGCACGGAAGGGAGCTCCGGACCGGACAGGTTCAGCAGGGTGAGATGTACCAGTTCGGCGGTGCGAACACGCTCCGCGGGTACCGGGAGAACCAGTTCATCGGTGCCGAGATTGCGTGGACCAACGCGGAATATCGTTTCATACTGGCACGGCGGTCATTCCTGTTCGCCTTTCTGGACACGGGGTACTACAACCGCCCGGAGGACGATCTCCTTGGCACCCCCTCTGCACGCGCGTTTAAATACGGCTACGGGATCGGCATCCGGCTCGACACCGCCCTGGGAAACCTGGCCGTGAGTTTTGCGCTCGGACAGGGGGATTCGTTCGGAACCGCGAAGATCCACATCGGGCTCATCAATGATTTCTAAGACCGCATCTCCTGACCTGTCATTGCGAGCGGAGCGAAGCAATCTGGTTTACGAAGAGTCTCTGCGCCGTTCCGTCGTTCATATTGCAGGCATCGACGAGGCGGGGCGGGGTCCTCTTGCCGGTCCCGTCGTGGCTGCCGCGGTGGTATTTCAGGCCGGCACATTCATCACCGGTGTGGACGATTCGAAAAAACTCACGCCCAGGGCGAGGGCCGGTCTGTTCGATCAGATCATGATCCGTGCCCTCGCAGTCGGTGTCGGATCGGTCGACAACACGGTGATCGACGACATCAACATACTGAACGCGACCTTTCTCGCGATGGACCGCGCCGTCGGTTCACTCGGCATCCGGCCCGGGCACCTGATTGTCGATGGGAACCTGTTCAGGTCCGGCACCGCCACTTCCGGGATCCCGTTTACCACGGTCGTAGGAGGGGACGGAGAGTGCTTCTCGATCGCAGCTGCCTCGATCGTGGCGAAGGTGACAAGGGACAGGTTGATGGTGGAATTCGACCGGGAGTACCCGGGGTACGGGTTTGCGAGACACAAAGGATACGGGACCGCCGGTCACCGCGAGGCGATCCTCCGGCTGGGTATGTGCCCGATCCACCGTCGCTCATTCTGCGCCGCTATTCCGTCAGACATGGTTATTGCCATCGACAGGGAATGAAGCCGCAACCCCTGACCCCGCCCCCCGACAGCCGTATTCCCGGGCGCACTCTCCGGCGTAATCTCCGCCGTGAAGGGGCCAGAGGGGAGGAGATTGCCGCGCGTTTTCTCGTCGGAGAGGGGTACCGGATCGTCGAGCGAAATTTTCGTTTCAGGAGAAAAGGGGAAATCGATATCGTCGCCCGGGAAGGGGAATACCTGGTCTTCTGTGAAGTGAAGATGCGGACGAACGATGAGTATGGCCTCCCGGAATATGCAGTCACTCCCTCGAAGCAGGAGACGATCCGCAGGGTCGCGGCTGCTTACCTCGCCATGAGGGGCATCAGCGGCCAGTCCTGCAGGTTCGATGTTGTGACGATCCGGTTCGAGGCGGCCCGGCCGGTGATGACACTGTTCCGAAACGCTTTCTGAACTGATAACGATCAAGGAGTTCCCCTGTATGCACGCACTTCCGCTAATCATCGGCTCCCTCTGCGTGATGACG
>DASVIU010000372.1:0-2452 GCA_036386275.1 Bacteroidota bacterium
TCGTCGGTGACGTAGTGGTGGGTGAGTGTCCCGCGCGGAGCTTCCACGATGCCGACCCCTTCGGTGGGCGTTGCCGTGGGTATGTTCCGGATGTGCGTGCCGGTGATTTCGGGGTCGCGTGAAAGCTCGAGCGCCATTTCTGCAGCGCTCAGGAGCTCGATGACGCGCGCCCAGTGAGTTGCCAGTGTCGCGTGCACGGGTTTCCCCCCGAGCGTCTCGTACATATGTTCGTATTCGGCCTGCGCGAGTGGCGTCGGCATTCCCTCGCTCGCATTGAGGCGAGAGAGAGGCGTGGCCCTGTACACGCCGCTCTCCTCCCCCTCCACCATTCCCTTCCAACCGACTTTCTTCAGGAACGGGAACTTCAGATATGTCCAGGATTCGACATGTTCGGAGATATTCTCCAGGTATTCGTTCGGGGAGTATCGTACGAACTCCTTCCCCTGAGGATCGACGACCCTGACGGTGCCATCGTAAAAATTGACACGGTTCTTCTCGTCGACAAGTCCCATGTAATATGTCTTGCTTGAGAAAGAGTCGGAGAGGATCAGGTCGACGTACTCCTTGTTCTTCAGCACGATGTCGTGGAAAGCCTGAATTGTGAACTTGCCGAATTCGACGAACCAGAGGCAGTGCGCTTCGATCTGTTTGGCTTCATCCGCGGTAATGCCCTTGCTCACACCGCCCGGAAGCGAGGTGACCTGATGCGTTTGTTTGCCCCCCAGGACTTTCAGGACTTCCTGGGTTCTCTTGCGCATCTCGATGACCTTGCCGCCGACTTCCAGGCCGACCTTCCTGACAACGCCCAGAATGTTGCGTTCAGCGGCGGGGGCTGTCGGTCCAACGATGAAATCCGGGCCGCCCAGCGCGTAGAAATGCGTGGTGTGATCGCCGGCGAAGAACACATTGTAGAGGAGCTGCCGCAGCTTTTTCGCGGTGGGCGGGGGGTCGACATGGAAGACGGCATCGCAGGCTTTTGCAGACGCCATATGGTGCGCTTCGGGACAGACACCGCAGATGCGTGTGGTGATGCGGGGCAGCTCTTCGACGGGTCTCCCCACGCAAAACTGCTCGAAACCGCGCAGTTCCGGAATTTGAAAGTACGTGTTGGCGACTTCACCGTCGTCGTTGAGAAAAATGTCGATCTTGCCGTGGCCTTCAAGCCTTGTGATCGGATCAATGGTGATCTTCCTCATGGCGTCTGGACCCTCCGCAGAATCGAGTGAGCAAGCGAGAATCTGTAAAACGTGCCCATGGGATCCACTATCTGATCGAGAATGCTCTCGATCTCCTCAGGGTCGTGGGAATCGATGATCGAGGCGAGTGCGCTCAGCATCTTGGCCCCCTGGTCGGGTGCATTGGGCGGCGGTCCGTAGCAGCCGCGGCAGGGAACGTTTGCCCTCGTGCACAGAGCCCCGCACCCGCTCCGCGTCGCCGGACCCATGCAGACGATTCCCTGATCGAGCAGACAGGTGCTCGGATCCGATTCAATCTCGAATGGCCGGTAGAACTTCTTCAGCTTCCTCTCCTGCCGCTCACGCGGACACTCCTCGCAGCAGGTCTTGTCGCCGGCGCCGAGGACCGAACCCGCGGGCGGAAGCGGCTTCCCGCTCAGGATAAGTTCAATGACCGACCAGATCTGGTTTGGCTGAGGCGGGCAACCGGGAATGTAGTAGTCCACTTCGACGATCTGGTCCAGGGACTTCACGGTGTTCCACATCTCCGGGATTTCAATTGTTCCTTCCGGCATCGTGGAATGCGCCTGAGGAAAGATCCCGCCGTTCCCGCTCACCGTGGACGGAGACTCCTTGTACACATATCCCCATATATCATCCTTGGTGGTGAGGTTGGCGAGTCCGGGAATACCGCCTTCCAGTGCGCACGATCCAAATGCCACGAGGGTCTTGGATTTCCTCCGCATGAGACGGGCGAGCTCGGCGTTTTCTGAATTGCGGATCGACCCGTTGAACAGACAGAGGTCGATGCTCCTGTCTTCCATCGCCCGTACGGAGTCATATTTGAAGTCCATGGCTGCAGGCCAGAACACAATGTCAAAAGCGCTGTCGACGTCAAGGATCTTCTCGTGAATGTCCAGAACAGCGATCTCACATCCCCCGCAGCTTGCCGCCCAGTACAGTGCTAACTTCGGCTTCGCCATGTCATTCTCCTTATTTCCTTGCTCCGTATCATGTCCTCACTATTGGTGTTGCGCGACGGGAGCGTGAACCTCCTGCTGAACCTCCTGATGAACGGGCAGCCTGAGGGGCCCCATCTGCCGGATTTCCTCCGTCATCTCATTCACCACTTCTGCAAACCTGTCACCCTCCGATGCCGAGACCCATTCAAGGCGCAGTCGCCGCGGGTCAATGCCGAATCCCTGCAGAAGGCGTTTCAGGAAGGGGATGCGGCGTATTGTCTTGTAGTTCCCCTCCTGGTAATGACAGTCGCCCAG
>DASVIU010000373.1:0-3918 GCA_036386275.1 Bacteroidota bacterium
GGGGGGGCTCTCCCCCCGCTTCCGGGCGAGCCAGATCGTGTCGCCGCACAGGTCCGTTCCGTTCTCTCTCCGGGCGATGCCGAACGCCTGGCAGAGTTTCCCCGGACCGCTGCAGAGTTCCCCATCGGCGTGGAGGCGCGAGCGGCCGGCGCTTCTGAGATCCCGCATCCGTTCGATCCCCTCAAGAGGCTCCACCGCGCGCAGGAGAACCGCGCATCCCCTTCCTTCCCCCTCCGTCACGACATTCGAGCAGAAATGCATCCCGTATGTGAAGTAGACATACAGGTGCCCTCCGCCCGAGAACATGACCTCGTTGCGGGGCGTCATGCCTCTGTACGTGTGACTTGCGGGATCACGGCTCCCGAGATAGGCTTCAACCTCGACGATCCGGCCGATGAACGTTGTGGATCCGAGACTGCGTACCAGGTATCTTCCGGGGAGGTCCCGTGCGACGGTGAGCGTGGGGCGGAGGTAGAATCTACGGGGAAGCCTGATGTACGACGCTGCGGGAGGGGGGGCGGATCTGAATTCCCGCGATCTCTCTGCACTTCTCATCCCCGGGAAAGATCGCGGACGAACTTCGCAACGATCCGGTCGACTTCGTCGGCGGACATCCCTGAACCGAACGATTCCTTTCCTGCACTCGCCGGCTGTTCCTCCTTCTTCCAGACAGGCGTGTTCCCCGCTTTCATGACTATCCTCTTCTCGATTTCCTGCATCCATGAGCCGGGCGGCCGGGAGGGCGCAGCCTGCTCCCGGGGAGTTTGAGAAGAGCCCGGGTTGATCGGATGCGTCTCGAATGCCAGGCGCTTGTAATTCATGAGGTGTCGGGCGGTGACGTTGTCGGAGATGATCGACCCCCCCCATGTCCCCGGCCCGAGCGTCAGCGAGGGATCGAGGCCGTTCGTGTAGCCGACCGCCCCGAGCGCCGCCTGTGTATTGACAAGTATGCGGAACGCGGGCTTTTCAAGGGCGAATTTCATTATGATCTCCCTGTCGGTCGAATGTATCGTCAGCGTGTGCCCTATGCCGCCGAATTGAAGCAATTCGATGCACCGGCGGCAGGCATCCCGCCACCCTTCCTCCGTGTAAAACGAAAGGACGGGGGAGAGTTTCTCCCTGGAGAGGGGGTACTCCTTCCCGACACCCTGTTCTTCGGCGATGAGTGCGGTGGTGGATTCGGGGACCATGAACCCCGCCTTCCCGGCGATATAGGCCGGGGACTTTCCCACCATCGCGGGATTGATCGCACCCCTGTCATCGAACATCAGTCGCCCCAGTCGTTCCTTCTCGTCTCCTGCGGCGAAATAGGCCCCCTGTTTCCTGCATTCTTCAATGACCCGGAGTTTCACGGGGGCGTCACAGACAAGCGCCGATTCCGTGGAGCAGAGCACTCCCCAGTCAAACTGCTTCCCGGAAATGATGTCTGCGACCGCCTTCGGGACATCGGCAGTCCGCTCGATGAACGCGGGGACGTTGCCGGATCCGACCCCGAACGCCGGTTTGCCCGAGCTGTAGGCGGCCCGCACCATCTCGTTCGACCCGGTGGCCAGTATGACCGACGTAAGTTTGTGCCGCATCAGCTCGTTCGTCCCCTCGATCGCCGGCGTGGCGATGGCAGCCATCAGGTGTTTCGGCGCGCCCGCCTTTTCCGCCGCGTCGCGGATCACGTTCATCGCCTCCTGAGTGCAGGAGACGGCTCTGGGGTGGGGGCTGGCGACGATCGCGTTGCGGGCCTTGACCGCAATGATCGACTTGAACATCACGGTGGAGGTGGGGTTCGTGGAGGGGATCAGCGCTGCGACGACGCCCATCGGCTCTGCGATCGTAAACACCTGCCGCGCGGTGTCCTCGGCGATGACGCCGACGGTCTTCAGAGAGCGGATGGATTCCCAGACGCGACGTGTGGCGAATTCGTTCTTGGTCTTCTTGTCTTCCGGCTTGCCGAAACCCGTCTCTTCGGACGCCAGGCGTCCGAGGCGGCCTGCCTCGGCGAATCCCGCTTCGGCCATCGCCGCCGCCACACGGTCGACCTGCTCCTGGGAGTAGCTATGGAATTCAAGCTGCGCTGCTTTCGCGGCCTGGAGGAGGTCCCGCACTTCCTGGATTGAGGAGAGGTCCTTATCGAGTGCCATGTGTCATCTCATTGTCATTGCGAGCGAAGCGAAGCAACCAGGCGGCCGAAGCAACCTGCTTGTCATTGCGAGGCCCGTCATTGCGAGGAGCTGTCATTGCGAGCGAAGCGAAGCAATCCGCGACGAAGCAATCTCACACGGTGGAGATTGCTTCGCCCGGAGAAGCGGGCTCGCAATGACAGGGTCACCATACTGTGTCATTGCGAGCGAAGCGAAGCAATCTACTACGAAAACAACCCCGGCTCATTCGATGTCCGCCGCTTCATCTTGAAATGGGCGTAGCAGAGATCGGTGGCCTCCCTGCCGCGCGGTGTTCTCTTGATGAACCCTTCCTGTATGAGGTACGGTTCGTACACCTCTTCGATCGTCCCGGCCTCTTCTCCTACGGCCACGGCAAGCGTGTTGACGCCCACCGGCCCCCCGCCGTATTTCTCTATGATCGTCAGTATGATCCGCTTGTCCATCTCGTCGAGCCCGTGCTCATCCACTTCGAGTTCCTGCAGTGCGTACCCGGCTACCGCGTGCGAGACCGCCCCCCCGTGCTCCGACAGCTTCTTGTCCGCCTGGGCGAAATCCCTGCAGCGTCTGAGGAGCCGGTTCGCGATGCGCGGCGTCCCGCGGGACCGCCGGGCGATCTCCGCCAGTCCCGCGCTTTCCGTGTCGATGTCAAGTATCCGGGCGGAGCGCGCGAGGATTTTTTCAAGGATGTCGGAAGTGTAATAGTCCAGCCTGTTCGTGATCCCGAAGCGCCCCCGCAGCGGAGAGGTGAGCAACCCGGCCCTCGTCGTCGCCCCGATGAGCGTGTACTTCGGCAGGCTCAGCTGAACCGTCCTGGCGCTCGGTCCCGAATCGATCATGATGTCAAGCCGGTAGTCTTCCATCGCGGAGTAGAGGTATTCCTCCACGACCGGGTTGAGCCTGTGGATCTCGTCGATGAACAGGACGTCTCCCTCCTCGAGATTCGTGAGCAGCCCGGCGAGGTCGCCCGGTTTGTCGAGCACCGGGCCGGAGGTGATCCTGATCTTCACACCCATCTCGGCGGCGATGATATGCGCGAGCGTGGTCTTCCCGAGCCCGGGCGGTCCCGTGAGGAGAACGTGGTCGAGCGTCTCCCCCCGCCCCCGGGCGGCATCGATGAAGACCCGGAGATTTCTCGTGATCTTGTCCTGCCCGAAGAAGTCACCGAACTTGAGCGGGCGCAGGGCACGGTCGAATTCCACCTCGGTGTCGAGGCGCTCGGGGGATGTGTGGTCGTGTTTGCGCATCATGGGAACATAGCATTGCTGGGGCTTAAAGGCAATCTCCCTCCGGTGCTTCCGGCGGTCACTGGGCTGCGTGCCGGAGGGCGGCTTTGATCAGTGCCTCCACGGAGGATTCGGCATCAAGGGATTCCTGTACGGCCCCCCTGATTGCTTTCTCTGCCGCCGCGCGGTTGTACCCGAGGGATGTGAGCGCCAGGAGGGCTTCCGCGCGGATGCGGGATCCGTCCGGGGTGGAGGCTCCGGCGGAGAGTGTTGTGCCGTCGGTTTTTGAAATCCTGTCCCGGAGCTCGACCACGAGCCTCTCTGCAATCTTCCGTCCGACGCCGGGGATTGCGGTGAGGGCCATGGAATTCCCCGAAAGTATATGCCCCTTCAGGTCCGCAACGGGGATGCCGGAGAGGATCCCCTGGGCCATTTTCGGTCCGATCCCGTTGACGGAAATGAGGGTGCGGAAGATGTCCCGTTCTTCTTCGGTGAAGAATCCGTACAGCTGGAGCGCGTCCTCGCGGACATGAAGATGC
>DASVIU010000374.1:0-3266 GCA_036386275.1 Bacteroidota bacterium
TCGGCGAATTCATGTTCGTCGACTACATCCGGAACAGGCGGAAGAAATTCACGCGTTAGAATTCCCCCCCCCGCCCTCTGTCATTGCGAGCGAAGCGAAGCAATCTGGTGCCCTCTGTCATTGTCCCCCTCGCGGGGCCCCCGCGGCATAACTTGAAATTGAAACGGATTTTGTGCACTATACCGCGTGATTCTCATAATCCCGGCTGTGGAAATACGCGCCGGTCGCTGCGTCCGGATAGCGCAGGGCGGCGAGGGGTTCTGCTATTCTGACGACCCGGTAGAGGTAGCGAGGCTCTGGCGCACCGAGAATGCGAAGTCGCTCCACGTCACCGACCTGGACGGCGCGCGCGAAGGGCGTCTTGTGAATGCCGATACCGTGAAGCGGATGGTGCAGACGGTGGACATTCCCGTCGAGCTCGGCGGCGGTGTGAGGACATTTGAAGACGCCCGCTGGGCGTTCGAGACCGGCGTGTACCGGGTGCTTGTCAGTACGATGGTCATCGAAAATCCCGAGGAGGCCCAGAGGCTCCTCAGTGTCTACGGTCCCAGTAAGGTCGTTCTCGCGATGTACGCCGTCCGCGGTATCGTCGCCACGCACGGGGGAACGACGACATCCGGACTGACGGCCCTGTCCGTGGCCCTGAACGGAAAAGCGCTGGGTTTCCGGCGCCTTGTCTATGCCGATATCGGCGAAGACGGATCCCCGGCGATTGTCAATCTTGACGTGTTGCGCGACCTCGGGGAGAAGACCGGCATGCGGATTACGGCGGCCGGCGGCATCGCGGGGCTCGACGACCTTCTGAAAGTACAGGAACTGGAGCGTCACGGTGTGGACTCCGTCGTCATCGGGCGCGCGCTCTATGAAAACAAGTTTGCCTGTCAGGCCCTCTGGCGGAAGTGTGAGGCGGGCAATTATCCGTACACAGCGAAGATCTGACAATGCGAAGAGTCGCGGTCCTGCTCGGCAGCAAAAGTGACGAACAGCTGATGGCGGGGTGCACCGACTACCTTGCAAAATTCGGCATCCCCTACGACCTCAAGGTTTCTTCCGCCCACCGCCAGCCTGACCAGACGGCGGCATTCGTGAAAGGCGCCGAATCGGACGGTTACGCGGTCATTATCGCGGCTGCGGGGATGGCGGCCCATCTGGCGGGTTTCGCCGCAGCCCACACAACTCTCCCTGTCATAGGGGTTCCGCTCGAAGGGTCCGCGCTGAACGGTGTAGACGCTCTTTATTCCACAGTCCAGATGCCCGCCGGGATCCCTGTCGCCACGGTTGCGATCGGATCGGCCGGGGCGAAAAACGCCGCAGTCCTCGCAGCCGAAATACTTGCGCTGAATGACGACGGCCTCCGGCGAAAACTTATCGAATTCCGGAGCAACGGGGCGAAGTTCTGACCCCGCCCGTCAGGAGTCATCGACGCCTCACTCAATGAAACTGCTCATTCTGGGTCATCTCTGCATCGATTGCGCCCATCCCGCCGGCGAGCCCCCCCGGGAACGCTGGGGAGGGATTGCCAACACGATCGCCGCCGTCGGCGCACTGGCCGGGAAAGAAGACACCATTGTTCCTGTCTGCGGAGTCGGGGCGGACGACGAGAAAAGGTTTCTCACCTGGCTCGAACGGTTCCCGGCCGTCGATCCCTCGGGCGTGTTTACATTCAGCGGACCGACAAACAGGATCGATTTCTACGAGAAGGGAGAAGGGCTCCGTGTGGCCTGCACGAAGGACATCGCCCCTCCGATCTCGTTTGAGAGGATACGGAAATACCTCTCTGCCGACGGGGTACTCATCAACATGGTTTCAGGATCGGACATTTCGCTCGAAACGCTCGATCAGATCCGCATGGAGATCCGCGCCCGGGAGACCCCCATTCATCTGGATTACCACAACCTGACGACGGGGATCGGGAAGGAGAGAGAGCGCTTCCGGAGGCCGCTTGCCGAGTGGCGCCGGTGGGCGTTCATGCTGACGACAGTCCAGCTCAGCGAGGAGGAAGCCTCCGGTCTCACCGTGGACCGTCTCACCGAAGTGCAGCTCACGGGACATCTCCTGACACTGGGGATCACCGGCGTCCTCATCACGCGCGGTGCGCGCGGCGCGACGGTTTTCGCAAACGAGCACAAAAAGGTCGTGCGCTTCGATATCGGGGGGATCCCGGCGGAGGGGGCGGAGGACCGGGCGGGACTCGGCGACGTGTTCGGGGGAGCGTTCCTGTACCGTTTCGTCACGACGTCGGATCTCAGGCTCTCCGCGGAGTTTGCAAACGTGACGGCGGCCCGGGCGGCTTCCCGGCCGATAGATATGCCGATAGATATGAATGATGAGTGGATTTCTCCCCGCTAGCCCCCGGGGAAACTGGAGCCAGCACACCGGTGGAGGTACCTATGAACATTGCGCTCATTGGCTACGGAAAAATGGGGAAGGAAGTGGAGCAGGTGGCGAAGGGGAGGGGACTGACGGTCTCGAAGGTGTTTGACATACACAACAACACCGGCGGCATGGGACTCACGCGCGAATCGCTCAAAGGGATAGACGTCTGCATTGAGTTTTCCGCGCCGGGTGTCGTCGTCGACAACATTGAGGCGGTTGCCGGGTGTGGGAAAAACATCGTTGTCGGCACGA
The DNA here is from genome assembly GCA_036386275.1 of Bacteroidota bacterium. Lineage (GTDB taxonomy): Bacteria > Bacteroidota > Ignavibacteria > UBA10030 > UBA6906 > Fen-1273. Next base: position 2,629 of record DASVIU010000374.1, read on the forward strand.
CCGGCTGGTACGACCAGCTCGACCGAGTGAAGAAGGTTGTAAAGGAGAACAAGATCGGATTTCTGTACGCACCGAACTTCTCCCTCGGGGTCAATATATTCGCGCAGATCGTCACTCAGGCCGCGCACCTCATGGACCGGTACGCGCAGTACGATGTGGCGGTGATGGAGCGGCACCACCGGGCCAAAGTCGACAGCCCGTCCGGCACCGCACTCACGATTGCTTCCGCCGTTCTGCAGGCGATGAAGCGGAAGACGGAGATACTTTCCGAAACCTCCCACGGCCCGATCAAGCCGCACCAGCTCCATGTGGTTTCCTCCCGCTTCGGGAGCGTGCCGGGGACGCATGCCGTGGTGTTCGACTCCGAAGCGGATTCGATCGAACTCGTCCACACGGCAAGGAACCGGTCCGGATTTGCCCTTGGTGCCGTCGTCGCCGCTGAATGGCTCAGGGGAAAAAAGGGTTTTTACACGATGCGCGAAGTGATCACGCTCTGACCCGCTCACGGGCAGGCACCACAAGAGGAAACGTCATGGGCAAAAGAAAGCTTCTCTTTCGGGGGACGGGAACGGCGCTTGTAACGCCGTTCAAAAAGGACGGCACGCTGGATGAAGTCGTCCTGCGGGAGCTTGTCGACA
>DASVIU010000375.1:0-6138 GCA_036386275.1 Bacteroidota bacterium
GGAAACCTCGGCACGGCCTCCGCCGTAGGCGATACGTCCCCGGTCCTCATTGCCAGCGGCGCGAGCCTCATCCTGCAGAGTGTCCGCGGGATACGGCAGGTTCCGCTGGACGGCTTCTTCACCGGGTACAGGAAGACGCTCCGGGAACCCGATGAGTTGATTCTGTCTCTGTGCATTCCCCCCCCGGACGGCGCTCTTATCCGATCGTACAAGGTGTCGAAACGGCGCGATCTTGATATCGCGACATTGAGCGCCGGGTTCCGCCTCAGCGTGACCGGAACGGGAAACGTGGAATCGCTGACGCTCGCATACGGAGGGATGGCCGAGCGGACGAAAAGGGCGGTGAAGACCGAACAATACCTGATCGGGAAACCATGGTCGCGTGAACGCGTTGAAGCGGCGGGGGAGTACCTGAGTCAGGATTTCAGCCCCATTACGGACGTCCGGGGGTCCGCGGAGTTCCGCATGCTTGCGGCGAAGAACCTCCTTCTCAAGTTCTGGCTCGATTCGAAGGTCTGACAGATGGGCACAGGGAAACAGAGCGGAAGCCTCCCCCACGAGAGCGCCGGACTTCATGTCACGGGCGAAGCTGTCTATATCGACGACATCGCCCCGCCGTCCGGACTCCTTGTGGGGCGGGTCTGCTACAGCCCCTATGCCCGGGCCCGTATTCTGAGGATCGACCTTGACGCCGCCCGCGCGCTCCCCGGCGTGCATGCAGTCATCTGTCACCGCGACATCCCGGGAGCGAACCAGATGGGACCGGTGATCCATGACGAGGTCTGCCTCGCCGCGGGGGAGGTTCAGTGCGTCGGGCAGGCGGTTGTTCTCATCGCTGCCGGGGACGATGAAACGGCCCGTCGCGCGGAGAGTCTCCTCAGTATCGAATACGAGGCGCTCGAACCGGTCCTCGATATTGAAACCGCAATCCGGAAGAACAGCCTCCTCGGCCCCGAGCGGACGATGCGTCGGGGCGATCCTGAGACGGCTCTTCGCACCGCCTCGAATGTAATACGGGGTGAGCTCCGCACGGGAGCGCAGGAGCACTGGTACCTCGAGTCCCAGGCGTGCCTCTGTGTTCCCGGCGAGGAGCGTGAGATCACCGCGTTCAGCTCCACGCAGCATCCCTCGGAGACGCAGGCAATCATCGCGGAAGTCCTCGGCCTCCCCGCACACGACGTTGTCGTGGAGGTCCGCCGTCTCGGCGGAGGGTTCGGCGGAAAGGAAACCCAGGCGAACCATGTCGCCGCATGGGCGGCGCTCCTTTGCGCTGCAACGCGCCGTCCCGTGAAGATCCGTCTCTTCCGTGATGATGACATGATCATGACGGGAAAGCGCCACAGGTTCCTGATCCGCTACGAGGCGGGGTTTGACGACAATGGATTTCTGGACGGCGTGAAATTCGAGCTCAACAGCGACGGGGGGATCGCCTCCGACCTGTCGTTTGCCATCATGGAGCGTGCGATGCTCCATGCCGATAACGCGTATTACGTCCCGCATATGAGCATCGTGGCGAGGGTCTGGAGGACAAATCTTCCCTCGAACACCGCCATGCGCGGTTTCGGCGGTCCCCAGGCGATGGCGGCGATGGAAACCGTTATCGACAGGGTTGCCCGCGAACTCGGGATCGACGCCGTGGAAATACGGAAACGCAATTTCTACGGCACGGTTGACCGGAACGTCACACACTACGGACAGGCCGTCGAAAACAACCGCCTTCACCAGCTCTACAACGGGCTCTTCGTCTCCTCGGAGTATGAGGCCAGGAGGATGGACGTCGGAGCATTCAACGCGGCACACGAGTTCGTGAAGCGCGGTCTTGCACTCACCCCCGTGAAGTTCGGGATATCGTTCACCACGACGTTCCTGAACAAGGCCGGAGCACTTGTGCACATCTACAGGGACGGGAGCATACTCGTCAATCACGGCGGGACCGAGATGGGGCAGGGGCTCCACACGAAGATCCGCCAGATCGCCGCAAAAGAATTCGGTGTGGGAATCGACGCAGTCAGGGTGAGCGCGACGAACACCTCGGATGTGCCGAACACCTCTGCCACAGCCGCCTCTTCCGGCACCGATCTCAACGGGGGTGCGGTCCGTGAGGCCATCACGACACTCAAGTCCCGCATCGCATCGTCTCTCGCCGAGTACTTCAATGCCGGCCTGGCGAAACCCGGCCCCGCGGCTTCAGCCCATGATCAGATGACAGCCCCCGGGGACATCGAATTCGCAGAGGGTATCATATTCGACCGGAAGCACACGTTGCGCCGGATCTCCTTCGCAGGTGCGATGGACCTGATGGTCCTGCGCCAGGTCAGCCTCAGCGCGACCGGCTTTTACGCCGTTCCGCAGATCGGATGGGATAAGGAGAAGGGCTGGGGCCGTCCGTTCAACTACTATGCTTTCGGCATGGGCGTGACGGAGGTCGAAGTAGACATACTGAGCGGCGCTCATACGATACTCCGGACCGATATACTCTACGATGCCGGCGATTCGCTCAACCCCGCAATCGACATCGGTCAGATCGAGGGGGGATACGTGCAGGGGCTTGGGTGGTGTACGACGGAGGAGATCCTCTGGGACGGGAAAGGGAACCTCGTCACCCACTCGCCGGACACGTACAAAATCCCGGCGGTGCGGGACGTTCCGGCCGATTTCCGCGTCGCGTTGCTGGAAGGGCACCCCAACCCGAACGCCATACACGGGAGCAAGGCCGTTGCCGAGCCTCCCTTCATGCTCGCCCTCTCGGCCTGGCTGGCGATCAAGGACGCACTCTCTGCGGTCGGGAGACACAGGATCGAACCGGACTTCCAGATCCCCGCGACGAACGAAGTCATCGCCCTCTCGGCTGCACGATTACGAGCCATGGCTGGTAAGGTGCCCGCATGAGCCCGTGGGGAACCGGGTGCGTCACGGACCTCGTCTGCCTTCTCTGCGGCAGACATGTCCCTGACGGGAACGTCCAGACCTGTCCCGCGTGCGGGGCGGAGGGGATTCTCGACGTCCGGTATGACTACGACCGCGTTGCGAAGACGCTGACACGGGAGTCGCTTTCCAGCCGGAGCGCTAACCAATGGAGGTACGGGGAACTCCTCCCGGTCTCGCCCCTGGTGGCGAAGCCCCCTCTGCACGTGGGGTGGACTCCCGTCTACGAGGTTCCCCGGCTTGCGAAAGAGGTGGGAGCGGGGCGGCTTTTTATAAAGGACGAGGGGAGAAATCCGACCGCCTCGTTCAAGGACCGGGCGAGTTCGGTCGCCGTGATGAAGGCGCTGGAGTTCGGTGCCCGCACCGTTGCATGCGCGTCGACAGGGAACGCCGCCTCCTCTCTCGCGGGGCTTTCTGCTTCCGTCGGCATCAGGAGCGTCATATTCCTGCCGGATCGCGCCCCGGAGCCGAAAGTCACTCAGCTGCTTATCTTCGGTGCAACAGTGGTGAAAGTCCGGGGGACATACGAACAGGCGTTCGATCTCTGTCGCTCGGCCTGCGAAAAATTCGGCTGGTACAACAGGAACAGCGGTACCAACCCCTTTTGTGTGGAAGGAAAAAAGACGGCCGGACTCGAGATCGCCGAGCAGTTCGGTCCCTCCGTCCCCGACTGGGTTGTCGTCTCCGTCGGAGACGGGTGCACGATCGGCGGGATCGGCAAGGGACTGGATGAAATGCACCGCCTGGGGTTCATCCCGCGTGTTCCACGGCTTCTCGGGGTCCAGGCTGAATGTGCCCGCCCGATTGTGAATGCCTTCGAATCCGGTTCTGATCTTGTCCCCACGGCTGCGGACACGATCGCGGACAGCATTGCGGTCGGCACCCCGCGCAACTGGCGCCGTGCCCTTGCCGGCATAAAGAAGTCAGGCGGTTCCATGTTCGCTGTCCCGGACGGAGAAATACTCGAAGCCATCAGGATCACCGCACGCCTCGGTGGTGTTTTCGGCGAGCCGGCGGGTGTGGCGGGCGTTGCGGGGGTCCGGCGGGGGAGAAATTCCGGCGTGATCGGGAGCGATGAGTCGGTGCTCGTTGTGATCACGGGGAACGGACTGAAGGACATCGACTCCGCCCGCAGGGCCGCGGGGGAGCCGATCAGCATCACCCCGGAAATCTCATCTCTCGAAAGAGCCCTTGTGGAAAGGGGGGTCACCGTCCCGTGAACACATTCGAATGAGAACGCTCCTGAAAAACTGTTTTCTCGTGACGCTTGATCCTCCTTTTGCGGGAAAGGGTGATCTCCGGATCGATGGAGGGAGTGTCGCGGAAAGAGGGGACGCTCTTCAGGCGATCAGAGGGGAGGAGACGATCGATCTCGGGGGAAAAGTGGTCATCCCCGGCATGGTCTGTGCCCACACACACCTGTATTCGAGCCTCGCCCGGGGGATGAACCCGCCGAAGCGGAAGCCGCAGAATTTTCTCCAGGTCCTCCGTCGCCTCTGGTGGAAGCTGGATCGGGCCCTGGACGACGAGTCAGTGTACTACAGCGCCCTGGCGGGCGGTCTGGAATCCCTCAAATGCGGGACGACGCTCTTGTTTGACCACCACTCGTCGCCGAATGCAATCGAGGGCTCTCTCGGCATCATCAAAGAGGCTCTCGCCGACGTGGGGCTTCGCGGGGTCCTCTGCTATGAAGTAACCGACCGGGGAGGGAGGAAGGAAAGAGACGCGGGTCTGGAAGAGAACAGGAGGTTCCTGGCCGCGACGGAAGGAGACAGCCGGTTTCGCGGCCTCGTAGGGGCTCATGCGTCGTTCACGCTCGGGAAAGCGTCGCTCGAGGCATGTGGCGAGCTCGCCGCCGCATACCGGACCGGTGTACACATACATGTCGCCGAGGATGAGTGCGACGTCCGGGATGCCCGCAGGCGGTCAGGCGCAGGTCTCATCCGCCGTCTTGAAGGTGCGGGGATCGTCCGTGACGGATCTGTCTTTGCACACTGTGTCCATCTTCGTCCGGCGGAATTCCATGCGCTCGGAAAGGGAGGCCCGTGGCTCGTCCATAATCCCCGATCGAACATGAACAACGGTGTGGGGCATGCCCCCGTGCAGCTTTTTCCCGGGCGGAGCGCTCTGGGGACGGACGGGTTCCCCGCGGACATGTTTGAAGAGGCCCGTTCGGGGTTCTTCCGCGCGCAGGAGGATCCCGGCGCAGGCGGCGGGAGGATCACCGGGATGGTCGCCGGCGGTTGGAAACTTGCCGCTTCGATGTTCGGGGTCCCGTTCGGCTCCCTCTCCCGGGGCGCCGTCGCCGACCTTGCGGTCCTGGACTATGAACCCCCGACCCCCGTCCATACGGCAAACATTGCAGGGCATTTCCTCTTCGGATTCGGTTCCTCCTCCGTGGAATCGGTGATGGTCGGCGGGAAATGGGTGCTCCGGGACCGGAGGCACCCGATGATCGATGACGAGTCTGTCATGAAGAAAGCCCGGGAAGTGACCGGGCGCCTCTGGAACAAACTAAACTGAACGGACGATGGATTCGGAGAAGCACACGATGATAGGAAATCCCGAGCGGCGTGTCGACGCCTGGGGAAAGGTCACGGGGACGGCAAAATTCGCCGCCGATTATTCTCTTCCCCACCAGTTGTACGGAAAGGTTCTCCGCTCGAAACACCCGCACGCGCGCATCGTGTCGATCGATAAGGAGAGAGCGGCGAAATTGCCGGGCGTCGAAGCGGTTCTTACCGCGGAAGACATACCGGGGAGCAGGACGTTCGGCATCGTGGTGAAAAATCAGGAGATACTTGCCGGGGAGAAGGTCCGGTATCTCGGAGACGGTGTTGCTCTCGTCGCCGCCCGCTCCATTGAAATCGCGAAGGAAGCACTCCGCCTGATCGAAGTAGTCTACGAGCCGCTCCCGGTCGTCTCCGATCCGGAAGTCGCCATGTGGGAGGATGCTCCCCGGATCCACCCGGAGGGAAACGTCTTCGTCCATCACAAGGTCCGGAAGGGGAACATCGAGAAGGGTTTTGCCGCGTCCGACTTCGAGATCCAGAGGAGGTTCAGGACGCAGTTCATCGAGCACTCCGCGATCGAACCGGAGGCGGTGCTCGCGGAACCGGCCGAGCATGGAGGGGTGAAAATCATCGGCTCGATTCAGAACCTCTTCTCCAGCCGCCGGTCCGTCGCCGCCGCCCTCAACCTGGAACTGAACAG
>DASVIU010000376.1:0-1584 GCA_036386275.1 Bacteroidota bacterium
GACAGCCCGTCCGGCACCGCGCTCACGATTGCTTCCAGCGTCCTGCAGGGGATGAAGCGGAAGACGGAGATACTTTCCGAGACTTGCCACGGCCCGATCAAGCCGCACCAGCTCCATGTGGCTTCCTCCCGCTTCGGGAGCGTGACGGGGACGCACGCAGTCGTGTTCGATTCCGAGGCGGATTCGATCGAACTCGTCCACACGTCAAGGAACCGGTCTGGATTTGCCCTTGGTGCCGTCGTCGCCGCTGAATGGCTCAGGGGAAAAAAGGGTTTTTACACGATGCGCGAAGTGATCACGCTCTGACCCGCTCGGGGGCAGGCACCACAAGAGGAAACGTCATGGGCAAAAGAAAGCTTCTCTTTCGGGGGACGGGAACGGCGCTTGTAACGCCGTTCAAAAAGGACGGCACGCTGGATGAAGTCGTCCTGCGGGAGCTTGTCGACAGGCAGATCAAGGCCCGCGTGGAGGCCCTCGTGCCGGTAGGGAGCACGGGGGAGGGGGCCACGCTCACCGAGGCCGAGCAGGCGCAGGTGATTGAAATGGTCGTCGATCAGACACGCGGGCGCGTCCCGGTCATTGCCGGGGCGAGCAGCAACGCCACGGCAAAAGCCGTGACGCTTGCCCTGGAGGCGAAACGCCGCGGTGCGGACGCGATACTCACGGTTGCCCCGTTTTACAACAAGCCGACGCAGGAAGGGCTCTACCAGCATTTCAGCGCGATCGCGGATGCGGTCGAGATGCCGATCGTCATCTACAACGTCCCGGGGAGGACCGCCTCCAACATCGAAGCGGGAACAACGCTCCGCCTTGCCGCGGAGATCCCCTACATCGCCGGCATCAAGGAGGCGTCGGGGAACCTGTCGCAGATCATGGAGATACTCCATCACCGCCCGGCGGGCTTCGGCGTCTGGTCGGGAGACGACAACATGACATTCCCGCTGGTGGCCCTCGGCGCCGACGGGATCATCTCGGTCGTCGCGAACGAGATCCCGGCGGAATTCTCCCGGATGGTCCGGGAAGCCCTCAAGGGGAAGTTCGCAGGGGCGCGGGAGATGCACTTCCGCATGCTCGACCTGATGAACGCGAACTTCCTCGAATCGAACCCCATCCCCGTGAAAGCCGCGATGGCAGCGATGGGGCTCCTGGAAGAAACATACCGCCTGCCGTTGACCCGGCTCAGCGAGAAATCCCGCCCGAAACTCGAGAAAGCGCTGAAACAGTTGACGCTGATACGCTGAACGATGCCCCTGCAGGCTGACATAGAGGCGCTGTACGACATGGAGCCGGCAAAGATCGACCGTGCCGAGGCGCTGAAAAAATTCTCGGAATTCAAGTTCTTCCTCAACCGGGGAGAGATCCGGGCGGCGGAGAAAACGGGGGGGGGCTGGACAGTCAATCACTGGGTGAAGAAAGGAATCCTCCTCGGCTTCCGGCTCGGCGCGCTCCAGGACGTCTCCATCGACAGCCGGTTCCGTTTCTTCGACCGGAGCACGTATCCGCTCAAGAACCTGACGGCGGGAGACGGCGTCCGGCTCGTTCCCGGCGGCTCATCGATACGGGACGGTGCGTTTGTTGCGCGGG
>DASVIU010000377.1:0-9330 GCA_036386275.1 Bacteroidota bacterium
GTCTACCGTTCGGGGAATCCCGTCGGACCGTACAGGCTCGTCAGCGACGTGGATTACAGCGCGGACGTTTCGCGCGACATCGACAGCGCCGCTGTATCCCCTGCGGCGAACGGCTTCACCGACTACGAGCACTGGGACACCACCGGAAACCCGCTCCCGAGGACTGTCCCCGGGAACCCTCTCCCGTTCACCGGGCCGGCCAACGGCGTGACGTACTGGTACAAAGTAGCCCACAAGGACATACTCGGGAATGTCGGGACGCTCTCGACACAGGTCGCAGGGACCCCGGTGGACAAGACCCCTCCGGCCACGCCGGGAGACATATTCGTTGAGGCGGTCGAATCCAACAGCAGCTTCCGCGTCCGGTGGAGCAAGGTACGTCTCGACATCGACGGTCACCGTGAAAATGTCGTCTCCTATAACGTGTACAGGTACGCACGGCCTGACAACCCCTCGCTGGGGGCGGCCGCCGTTCCCCCCGCGATTCTCCAGCCGGGTCCGTTGGACTCGACACATATTCTCGTCAAGGACGACAGCACACTGGGACTCCGGAGCGCGTGCCTCGACAGCACCCTGTACTTCAGGGTTGAGGCGGTGGATGCCTCGGGAAACATCTCCAGGCGTTCCATCGCGGTGGGTGCTGCGTTGAAAGACACGACACGCCCCGCCGTCGTTCGGGGGACGAGGGCCGAGGGATACGATGATTACATACGGGTGAAATGGGATCTCAACACCGACTGCGGTATCGATGCATATCTGATATACCGTTCCCTCTGCGACAGGGGGAAATGGTATCCCTGCCCGCCGGCGTTCACGAAAGGAAGACTTATGGACCAGCCGTCCGCCGCCTCGAACGATAAGAAAAAAGGGGATTGCGGGGGGCCGTTCGTGCTGGTGGGGGTTGTCCCCCAGTCTCTTGCGAAAACCCTCGGAGGGGGTTCGGGGTATTTCGACGACCACTCCGTCCCCGGGGGCTCTCCCCTCTGCTATGCGTATCTTGTGAAGGCTCAGGACCACTCACAGAATATCAGCGGATCATTCCCTGTCCCCCAGGTTCCGCCTGAGATCATTGTCTGCCAGCGCCTCAGGGACAGGACGCCTCCGGAGCCTGCGATCATTGCCGGGCTCTTTGCGCGGGACAGCGCCATACAGGTCGATTACATCGGTCCTCCCGTGCAGGATATCGCGGCCTACCACATATACCGGTCCGACTCGTCACAGTTCGGCACGTACCGGTGGGTCGGCGGCATGACGGTCGTTCCCCCCCCCGGTGTAGGCGCACCGCTCGCCGCGCCGTACGCACCGCCGCCGCAGGTCGCGTGCGACAGCATCCCGCTTGTCAGCAATCCTTACATGAGCGCAGGGACGTTCTTCGACCGGAACGTGGACCGGAAACACATCTACTGGTACAAGGTTCTCGGTATCGACAGGGCGGGGAACCAGAGCCTCCCGGACAGCGCGCTGGCAATCAGCACGTTCACGTTTGCTTCCGGACGCGAAATCCCCCCTCAAATCGTCTCCGTAACGGCAACAGACAACCCCTGCGCGCTTACGCTTAACTGGACTCCCGCATACGACACGACACGAGTCAGGGGTTTCCTTGTTTTCCGTAGCACGTCCCCCATGGGACAATATTTTCAGCTCGAGGGGCTGCAGAAGTCGAACGTGTACGCCGACCTGTCGGTCATCCGGAGCAGGACCTACTTCTACCGTGTGGTTGCGCTCAGGCGGGATGGAATGCTCACAGCCATGTCTGATCCGAAATCTGGTGTACATCCGTAGGAGGATCTATGAAGCGACTCCGCACATTCGTATTCCTGGTTGCGCTCGGCTTCCTGCTCATCCCGGGGCGGGAGGTCTCCTTTGCCCAGAACCCGGATCCGACTGCACCTGCGAAATACGGGTTCGCCTTCCGGAATTTTACGGATACCATGTTCACGTGGGACATCTACTGCCATTCCTTCTTCGGCGTCCCGCTGGACCCGACCCACAAGTGGGCGACAGCGACGTTTGATCGTGCCTTCTACGAACTTGCATTTAAGACGATGCTCCCCAAGGGGGGGGGAAGCGGCGGCGGTGCGGGAAACTGCTTCGGCATCTCTCTGATGAGCCTCATGATGAACAGGTTTGGAGGGTACTACGGCTACTGCTCGCCGACAAACGCTTACAAAGGAGACACAAACTTCTACGGTGCGATGGGACCGTATGACCAGTCGCTCCGGAGAGTAATCAACATCATGCACGGGCGCCAGCTTTCAGTCGCGGCGCTCGAAACGTATCTCGATCAGGTACAGGGCGGCCATTCGCAGAATTCCTATAACGGGTTTCAGCTCGCAAAACAGGCGATTGCAAAAGAAGGGCCATGCCTCGTCAGCATCACGGCCGCGGCAAATCCCGCCGACGGAAGCGGGGGACATACGCTGATCGCATACGGCGTTACTGAAAATCCTCCCGGCCATGGCCAGATCTGGGTCGTCGATCCGAACCGGCTCTGGGTTGTCAACACGCCCAGGGACCGCACCTGGTACCTGCTGGACAGCAACCATATAGACTGTAACCTCGGGACAGGTTCATGGAGATTCAGGATGGCGGGGGATACAACCGATTGGCCGACGGGGGCCGGGAATCTCATAATCATTCCGATGTCTCTCGTCGGTCCTCCGGGGCGCGTCCCATCGTCCCTTGGACTCTCCATGGGTGACCTCCTGAGTAAACTGTTCCTCTCCGACCGGCTCGGTGAGACCCCCGGGAAGGATATTCTGCGGCACAAGCACCTACCCCCCGAACGTTGATGTAAAGCGCCCGTCCACATAGAACCACGTGCCTTGTTCACCCCCCCCAGCGGAACGAATCACACCATTGGTCTGTTTTGACTTGAACAAGGTCTAACCTTTCTCACCCCACCTATTACGGAGATCCACGTGGCTGAAAAGAAAATCATTGCAGTGGTAGGCGCTACAGGCTCGCAGGGTAACGGTCTGGTCCGGGCGATACTGAATGACCCGACAGGCGGTTTCAGTGTCCGTGCGATCACCAGAGATGTCAACTCTCCCAAAGCGAAAGAGCTTGCGAATCTGGGCGCAGAAGTCGTGGCCGGCGACGTCGATGACGTGGAGAGCCTGAAAAGAGCGTTCAAAGGTGCCTTTGGGGCCTTCTGTGTCACGTTCTACTGGGCACACATGTCCCCCGATCGGGAGATAGCCAACGCGAAGGCTCTTGCAACAGCGGCGAAAGCCGCAGGCGTTCAGCACGCAATCTGGTCCACGCTTGAAGACGTACGGAAGTTTGTCCCGCTTAGCGACAACCGTATGCCGACAATTATGGAGAAGTACAAGTGCCCGCACTTCGACACCAAAGGAGAATCGAACCACTTTTTCACCGACCTGGGCGTCCCTGTCACGTTCCTGCAGACCACGTTCTACTGGGACAACTTGATATTTTTCGGCCTGGGCCCGAAGAAGGGACCCGACGGGAAGCTGGCGATCACGTACCCCATGGGGGACAAGAAACTCGCCGGCATCGCCGCTGTGGACATCGGCAAATGCGCATACGGCATATTCAAACGGGGGAGAGAGTTCATCGGTAAGACCGTCAGCATAGCCGGCGAATTTCTGACCTGCGCCCAGATGGCGGCGGCACTTTCCAAAGCGATAGGACGGGAGATCCGCTACAATGAAGTCACGCCGGAAGTCTACCGGAGCTTCGGCTTTCCCGGGGCGGACGACATGGGGAACATGTTCCAGTTCTACCGTGATTTCGAGAAGGAGTTCTGCGGCGTGCGCGACCTGAAGGCGACCCGGGCACTCGATCCGGCGCTCCAGACGTTTGAACAATGGCTCAAAGAGAACGCCGGCCGGATTCCGCTCGAATAACGCCGTACGCACACCCACAACCAGGAGTGACCGTCATGAAACGTCTTCTCTTATTTCTCTGCCTCGCGCTATCGGCCTTCGTACTCGTGCAGGCGCAGGACAAGTCCTACCGGGTCGTGTTCGACCTGACGAGCAGAGACACGCTGGATCAAAAAGCCGTGATGCGCTGGGTAGGTGAGATATCGGCCTCCAATCCTGAGGCGCAGCTGGAGGTGGTCATGTACGGGAAAGGATTCGAGCTGGTGATGCCTGAGAAATCCGCATTTATGACGGAAGTGAAGAATGCGATGAAGAACCCGAACGTCTCGTTCAGGGTCTGCCAGGTGGCACTGAAGAACAACAACGTGGACCGGAGCCGTGTACTGGCGGATGTGCACACGGTCCCGGATGGTATCTATGAAATCCTAATGAAGCAGCGGGAGGGGTGGGGATATATCAAAGTGGGGCATTAGTGCCCGGGTCCCGGACAAGCGTGAGGACAGTTATTTCAGACCGGGCGGCCAGCCTGACCGGAGGTCCCCAGTACCCCGTTCCCTTGCTCACGTAGATCCAGGTGTCGGCGAACTTGTGAAGTCCCCTGATGTAGGGCTGCCCGATCGTTGCAAGAAGGTTCCAGGGGAAGAACTGGCCCCCGTGCGTATGTCCGGAGATCTGAACGTCAAACCCTGCTTTTGAGCTTTCGTACAGGCTCTTCGGCTGGTGCGCGAGAAGTATCCTGACGTCGGCAGGCGGGGCCCCGGCAATCGCCTTGTGCGGGTCCGAACGATGTCCCGGAATGAACCCTCCCGCCGAGGAGTCCGTGACGCCGGCCAGTACGATGGTTCCTCCCCCCTGATGGATGACCCTGTGTTCGTTCAGAAGCACATCGAACCCGAGCCTCTGTGCCTCTTCCACCCACGGCAGGGCGCCGGAATAGTACTCGTGGTTCCCCGTGATGAAGTACCTGCCGTAGCGCGCCTGGAGGTTCTTCATGGGCGCGACGTGTTCCCGGAGTTGATCGACCTTCCCGTCCACGAGATCCCCGGTGAACGCCACAATGTCCCCCATCTGCGCGTTGGCTATCTCCACCACCATCTCCACGAACGGCCTCGTCACTGTGAGCCCCGCATGGATGTCCGTGACCTGGACGATGCGGAAACCCTGGAGAGATCCGGGGAGGTCCTTGATGGGGATCGTGACCTCGACGATCGCGGGGCGTCTCCTCGCCTCATAGAGGCCGTACGCGGTCAGACCGCCGGCGGCGGCAATCAGCCCGAGGTTCATCCACTGAACGAGAAGTTCCCGCCGGTGCGGATCGGCCGGATTGCCGGTGTGCGGCTCTCCCCCGTTCATTCCGGAGACAAGTGCGATCAGCTTCTGAGATCCGATGACGATGAGCCACGTGATGTCCCGCATGACGAGCAGCGTGATCACCATCGAGAAGAACCCGAGGCTGATGTAAGCCCCCCATTCCAGTTCTTTTTTGAGCGGGAAGTCGAGCCTGTTGAACTCGACGGACATCGCCAGGACCGGGAGCACAAGGAAGAGCGAGAGAAGTATCCACGCGATCCAACTCCACGGTGCCGGGAAATGGGCGGGGGTGATGAGGCGCCAACCGGCGTAGCCGTAACCCGCGCTTACGATACTGAATGCGATGATGAACCAGAGAACGTAGAGCATCCGCTTGATCCCTTTCTCCCGATAACGTACTTTACAATACGAAAGGGCCTGACGTTTTTCAAGGGCTTCACATGGAACTGGAAGAACGATACGCGAAACTGATCGATTTCCTGACGGATTACATCTACACAGTCAGGATACAGGACGGGACTGCTGTGGAGACGTACCACGGCCCGGGATGCGTCGCCATTACAGGGTACACCTCCGACGACTATCAGGCGAACCCCGATCTCTGGTACAGCATGGTTCCCAGGGGGGACCGTGAAAAGGTCCTTGAACAGGCGCGCCGGGCGCTGGCGGGAGAGCGGGTGGAGCCGCTGGAACACCGGATAATCCACAGGGACGGCTACACGCGGTGGATCCGCAACACAATCGTGGTGACGAAGGATGACTGGGGCACGCCCGTCGCCTATGACGGACTGATCAACGACATCACACTGTTGAAGAAGGCCTCGGCCGAAGAGGCGATACGGCAGCAGCAGCTGATACAGGCGGACAAGATGGCGTCCCTGGGTGTCCTGGTCTCGGGGATCGCGCACGAGATCAACAATCCCAACAATTTTATACTCCTCAATGCCCGCCTCTTCTCGAGGATCTGGACCGACATTCTTCCTGTCCTCGATGACTACCGTGAGTGCAACGGGGATTTCAGCGTCGCGGGAATGCCCTACAGCTCCTCGCGCGACAAACTGACGCAGTCCCTTGACGCCATACTCCAGGGGTCGGACCGTATACAGAACATCACGCGTCGCCTGACGGAGTACTCGAAAAGCGACGTCGGGACTCTGACCGATCCCGTCGACATCAACAAAGTCGTCGCGATGGCGATTGTCATCACGGAAAACCTGATCAGCAAATCCACGGTCAATTTCAGAGTCGATTACGGGGCCGGCATCCCTTTGATACGCGGGAACGCGCAGCAGCTCGAGCAGGTGGTCATCAACCTCATCACGAATGCCTGCCAGTCGCTCAGCGACAAATCCGGCGAGGTCCGGATAAAAACATACAGCTCGAGAGAGACCAGCGAAGTGGGCGTCGTCGTCAAGGATTCCGGGAGCGGCATCAGAGAAGCGGACCTGAAATACATCATGGATCCTTTCTTCACGACCAAAAGGGATAGGGGGGGGACAGGCCTCGGACTGTCGGTTTCGAATAACATCGTGAAGAATCATGGCGGCTTGCTTGTCCTGACAAGTGACCCGAACAGGGGGACGAAGGCGATAATCTCCCTCCCCGTCCTCCAAGCGCACTCCACGGACGTGGCGCAGTTACAGCGATGAAATCCAACCTTACGCCGGCACATCCGATTCTCTTCGTTGACGACGAGGAGAACTATCTCCTGAGCCTCGAGCTGACGATGTCCTCGAACGGGATAACGAACATCGAGACGTGCAGCGACAGCCGCCGCGTCATGTCTCTGATGGCGGAGCGGCAATACTCCCTTGTGGTCCTCGACATTAATATGCCGCACATTTCGGGCATCGATCTCCTCTCCCAGATTGTCGAGAGCCATCCCGGCACGCACGTCATCATCATCAGCGCCGTGGATGACGTTCGGAGTGCCGTCCTCTGCATGAAGAAGGGTGCGTTCGACTACGTCCTGAAACCCGCGGATGACACGACACTGGTCGCGGCGATGCGCCGCGGACTCGAGCTCGACGAGGTCCGGAACGAAAATGAGATGCTGAAGCAATCGCTTCTCCGGGAGAAAATTGAGAACCCGGAAGCGTTCAGCGGCATCATTACGCACACGCACGCGGTCCGCGTGCTGTTCAGGTACATCGAGGCGGTCGGGGGGACAAACCTCCCCATCCTCATCACGGGAGAGACCGGGACGGGGAAAGAGCTGTTCGCGGGGGCAATCCATAAGGTGAGCGGCAGGAGCGGGGAGCTGGTGACCGTGAATGTCGCCGGACTCGATGATAACCTCTTTTCGGATACCCTGTTCGGTCACAGGAAGGGCGCGTTCACGGGGGCGGACACCGAGCGGAAGGGGCTCATCGAGAGAGCCGAGAACGGGACCCTCTTTCTCGATGAAATAGGCGACCTGAAAGTTGAATCCCAGGTGAAGCTCCTCCGGCTGCTTCAGGACGGCCAGTACTATCCGCTTGGCTCCGACATTGCGAAGCTCTCGAACGCCAGGGTTATCGTCGCGACGCATCGCGACATCCGCTCCATGCAGGCGGGGAACGAGTTCCGGCAGGACCTGTACTACCGCCTGAAATCACACCACATCAACATCCCCCCGCTCCGCGACAGGCAGTCCGACATACCGTACCTGGTGGACCATTTTACAACGCAGGCGGCGGAGGAGCTCGGCAAGAAGAGGCCCGCGCTGCCGAAGGAGCTGTTCACGCTCGTGAAGAATTATCCATTCCCGGGGAACGTCCGCGAGCTGCGCGGGATGATATTCGACGCGGTCAGCCTCCACTCATCCGGCATCCTCTCACTGGACTCCGTGAGGAAGCAGATTGCCGGCAATATCGACGACAAACCCGGGGAACGGTCGGCAGGAGACGGAACGTCGGAAGACGATCTGATTTTGTTCCCGGGAAGATTTCCGACGCTCAGAGAGGCAGAAGGGGCGGTCATTGAAGAGGCGCTGAAGAGAGCGGAAGGGAACCAGACGATTGCCGCCGAGCTCCTGGGCGTGTCCAGGCGCGCCCTGAACAACCGCCTCCGGAGGAAAAGGGATTAGCTCTTTTTTCATCCTTTGGATTGACCTGATTTGGCTGGGTTCATCGTTATCCTGATATACGTAGGAAATCAAACCAATCCTTGCGGAGAGTGGCATGGAAAACAAAGCTGTTCAGTCTCATCGGAAGGTACTTCCAAAATCCCCGACAAGTATTCAAGGATTGGACGAAATTACGGGAGGGGGGATACCGAAGGGGAGACCGACACTTGTATGCGGCGGGGCTGGCTGCGGCAAGACGCTGCTTGCCATGGAGTTTCTCGTCCGGGGAGCAACGCTGTATAATGAACCGGGCGCCTTCATTTCGTTCGAGGAAACAGAGAAAGAGCTCACCGCAAATGTCGCTTCCCTGGGGTTTGACCTGGACGACCTTGTGAAACGGAATAAGATCTGGCTCGAGCACATTCACGTTGAACGGTCTGAGCTCGAACAGAGCGATGAATTCGATCTGGAAGGTTTGTTTGTCAGGATTCATCTTGCAATAGAGAGCATCGGGGCCAAGCGTGTTGTCCTGGATACCGTTGAATCACTTTTTTCGGGGCTACCCAATCGGCAAATACTTCGTGCCGAACTGCGCCGTCTGTTCCACTGGCTGAAAAAGAAGGGTGTGACGACGATTGTTACCGCCGAGCGGGGCGATACTACGCTGACGCGTCAGGGTTTGGAGGAATATGTTTCCGATTGCGTCATCCTGCTCGATCATCGCGTGAACGATCAGTCCTCCATACGGCGCCTGCGAGTCGTCAAATATCGCGGATCAACACACGGCACGAACGAGTACCCTTTCCTCATTGATGAAGAGGGCTTTTCAGTTCTGCCTGTCACCTCCCTCGGACTGAATTACTCTTCATCGCCGGGGAGAATTTCCTCCGGTATTCCGCGTCTTGATACGATGCTCTCCGGAAAAGGGTACTTTCGTGGGAGTACGGTTCTCGTCTCAGGCACGGCCGGCACGGGTAAGACGAGCATCGCCGCACAATTTGTTGACGCGGCATGCAAGAGAAAGGAACGGGTTCTCTTCTTCACGTACGAAGAGTCCGCCAGTCAGCTCGTGCGCAATATGCACTCCATTGGAATAGATTTCGAGCCGTGGATAAAAAAGGG
>DASVIU010000378.1:0-3751 GCA_036386275.1 Bacteroidota bacterium
CGCCCGGTTCAACTGAACGGTCCCGTTCGTGTCGGGCGCATAAATGCGGATGCGGCCGTATTTGTTCAGTTGGTAGCCGAACCCGTTTCCCTGGCCGTACACCTGCGCATGTGCATAGTCGCACGCGAACAATGCCACGACGACCGCCGCAGTAGCAATGAATCGTTTCATAGCACCTCCTCGGGGGGGTGGTTGGAGAAATTGTGAACTAGTGGTAATGAAACAGAAAGGGTGGTATCAACAACAGCAGAGCCAGAACAAAAAAATACACCTGCACCGGGAGCATCCATTTGAACCACCGGTCCCAGGAGATCCCGGCAAGTCCGAGCACCCCCATCGTGACGCCGGAGGTGGGGAGAATGGGATTGATCCATCCCTCCCCGAACTGAAATGCCAGTACCGCCGTCTGCCGCGAGATCCCCACGACGTCCGCCAGCGGAGCCATCACGGGCATCGTCAGGGCCGCCTGGCCTGAACCGGAATGGACGAAAAAGTTGATGATCCCTTGAGCGACGAACATGGCCTGCGATGCGAGGATGGGGTTAAGGCCGGCGATGGTGCTCGCAACCGAGTAAAGCAGCACATCAATGATCCTGCCGTCGCCGGCAACGACAAGAATTGCGCGCGCGCACCCTATGATAAGGGCGACCCCCGTCATGTCGCGGGCCCCCTCCTTGAAAGCATCCGCCGATTTGGCCAGAGACAGGCCGCCGAGCGGACCCGCGAAAAGGCCGAGCCCAAGGAACAGTGCGCCGATCTCCGTGATGTACCAGCCGTGGCGAAGAACGCCGTAGACGAGGAGCACGAGCGTCAGCATGAACGCTCCCAGCACAAGCTTGTGCCCTGGCGTCATCTGCTGGCCATCCCCGGCTTCGAGCTCGAGCGTCCGCCTCCGTTCCTGATCCAGATCAAAGACGGGGCTCCGCTCCGGCTGTTTCCGAACCCTCGCCGCATGCAGCATCACGAACGTGATCATGGAGATCGTACTGATCGTCCAGATGACGATCCGG
The DNA here is from genome assembly GCA_036386275.1 of Bacteroidota bacterium. Taxonomy (GTDB): domain Bacteria; phylum Bacteroidota; class Ignavibacteria; order UBA10030; family UBA6906; genus Fen-1273. The sequence goes on from DASVIU010000378.1 coordinate 1,011, forward strand.
TATTCATACCCCGAATAGAGCGGAAGCTCGGCGATGTGCTGGGCGATCCCGACTGTGAAAGGATTGAAGACCGACCCGGCAAAACCCGCGGCCGCCCCCAGAAACGGGATCGCCGTCCCGACGAGAGAATCGTAGCCCAGGGAGAGCGAAAGCGGTATGAATATCAGCACGAACGGCATGGTCTCCTCGCACATGCCGAAAAGTCCGCCTGCCAGCGCGAATATCACCATTGTCACCGGGATGAAGTACTTCTGGAGATGCGGCTTCCGCGCGAACACGAGGGCCATGCGATGAAGCGAAGCGGTGATCGCCCCGGTCCTCTGGATCACCATGAACGATCCGCCGATGACGAACAGAAATGCGATGATGTTTGAAGCCTCGACGAACCCCCTGAGCGGCGCTGCGAGAACCGCGCCGGGCCCCTGCGGCCGGCTTTCACCGTAGACGAATGATCCGGGCACGACAAGTGTTTTTCCGTCTTTGACCTCCCGGCGGTATTCGCCCCCGGGCACCACCCATGTCGCCAGCGCGACGAGCAGGACGACGCCAAAGACGATCAGAAGCGTATTGAATGAAAGTCGCCCCTTCATCGCACATCCCCCGCCGGGCGAACGGTGTGCGCATTCATCTCATACGAATCCCCCGCGGTGAGCAGATGCATCGAGAGCCCCTCCGCCGACAGATTCCCCCGGCTGTCGGTCCTGATCCCCTTCGCACGCGTCGCATCATACACCACAACGCTCCCGCGGCCGATCACATCAAAGAGCTCGCCGCGGCGCACGATGATCGCCGTGGCTTCGTCGATGCCGACGCCGATGAGGTCCGGATGTTCCAGGACCACGCTGATCAGCCGGTTGTGCCGTTTCCGCCTGACAAAATGCTGGTCGATGATCGCGTTTGTCAAAAAACCCATCCCTTCGACCGTGACAACGTTGTCCTTTCTGATAAAGACGAATGCGTTGACCGTATCCCTGTTGAGCTTTTCATCCCCCGTGATCATCACCTTGCTCATCAGCGCGGCCCCGGCACTCGTCCCCCCCATCACGGCGCCCGCCTGATACAGATCCAGCAGCTTCCGGTGTACCGGCGTGCCGACCAGCGCCCTGGTTACGAGCGCCTGGTCCCCGCCGGTGAAGTAGACCCCGGTCGCTCCGTCGAGCTGATCGGCAGAGCGGGGATCGGTTGCCTGTTCGTGCGTCAGCAGGCAACAGTCCACCGTCCGGACGCCGAGCGCACGGAACTCTTCAGCCATATCCCGGCAGGATGTATCACCGTCGGCCGATGCGTTCGGAATCACGACAAGTCTCGCCTTCTCCGGTCCACCTGCCAGATCCACGAACTGGCGCATCATCTCGGGGGTACGGTGTCCGCCGCCGATAATAAAGAGAGAGCCCTTCGGCGACTGCGCTGAAGCGGTGCATAGTGCCAGGGCACCGGCCACCACGGCCAGGCAGAGCGAACGCGAGGTGCGGGATGGGTTCATCGGATGCTCCTGGCGATCAATGCTTCCGCGATCTCCACGGTCTTGTGCAGGTCTTCCAGGAGGATAAACTCATCGTTGCCATGGGGGTTCTGCGCGCCGATGCCGATGTTGATCGCGGGAATCCCCTTGGCATTCAGCATATTCGCATCGCTCCCCCCGAGGTACTGGATGGGATTCGGACTCAGGCCGACGGACGCCAGCACCTCCTCCGTCGCGCGGAAAGCATCACTGCAGGGGTCCAGGACGAACGGCGGAAAATCGACCTGTGATTCAAACGTGAGAGAACCGCCATTGTCACGCGCGATACGGGAGAATTCCTCCGCTGTCGCGGCGAGATACTCGTCGATCGCGCGCTGGTTGAACTCCCGGACTTCGCCGTCCACCCTGCACCGGTCGGGAACGACGTTCGTCGCCTCACCGCCGGCGATCATACCGAAGTTTGCGGTCATCGTCGGACTCAGCCGTCCCACCGGAACCCCGGCAAGCGCCCGCGCCGCAATCTGTATCGCGTTTACTCCTTTTTCGGGTGCAACGCCTGCATGCGACGACTTGCCGTGGAATGTCGCCGTGTACAGCGAGCTGCCGACCGCGGACTGGATGAACGTCCCGGGCCGTTTTGAACAATCAAACACAAAACACATGTTCACGTTATAGGGCTGCAGGTCCGCGTGTTTCGAACCGTACATGCCGATCTCCTCGCCGAACGTGAAGACCACGACAAAATTCCCTGCCAGCTCTCTGCGGACATGTTCGGCAAGAACATGGAGAAGCACCGAGACACCGGCCCGGTTATCGACACCGAGAGTCGTGGTGCCGTCGCTCGTGATCCGGGAGTCGCTCAGGACGGGACGGACATTCGCCGTCGATCGCGGCGTGTCCATGTGCGCCAGAAGCGCGACCGCCGGCCGCGCGGGATCGAACGTTGGAGGGATGCAGAATATGTTCCCGGTCTCTCCGCCGACAATCTGACCTGTTCCGTCCTGCACGATCCGGACGGGGAGGCCGGAAAGTTTCTCGCGGATGAACCGGACGACGGGCGCTTCATGCAGCGAGACCGCGTCGACGGCAACAGCTTCAAGGAAGAGATCGACGAGTGGAGTGGTCATCGATGAAAAAAGGTTCCCAGGGGGTGGATGAGGTGAGAAAACCTTCTCGCGGCTATTATACCGCGCGTGAGTGTGAATGTCAAGAGGCGAACGGATATCGGACGGATTATTATTCCAATCCTCCCCGGCGCGCTCCCTCCTGCGCGCGGGAG